>JBGSQR010000191.1:0-1851 GCA_041737975.1 Geobacterales bacterium
CAATGTTATCGGTCTGCCCATGACGGAGTTGTATGAGCTTATAGATACGTTATGCTGCAATGAGTATTCAGATGCCGATAGCTAAGCGTCTGATAGAAGTACTTAAAAGAATCGATGTGGCTGTTGAAAGTGCAGGTAGACCTAGTGATTCAGTTCGACTGGTTGCTGTTTCAAAGACGTACCCTGCTTCGGCTGTGTTGGAGGCCTATCTGGCAGGTCAAAGGGTGTTTGGGGAGAATTATGTCCAGGAGTTGGTTGCCAAGGCAGTAGAAGTAGCAGAACCTGTTGAGTGGCATTTTATTGGTCATCTGCAGAGCAATAAAGTCAGGCAGATTGCAGGACTTGTTACTTTAATACATTCTGTTGATCGCCTGTCGCTGGCTGAAGAGATCAGCCGCCAGTGGGGCAAGCTTGGTAAGATCTGTGATATTCTTGTACAGGTGAATATCTCCGGTGAGCCAACCAAATCAGGAACTTCGGAAGATGGCGCAGTTAGTTTGGTTGCAGATATTGCCGCACTTCCTAATGTCCGCATAGTTGGGCTGATGACCATGCCACCTTTTTTTGATGAGCCGGACGTTGCACGGCCATATTTTTCTGAATTGAAACGTCTTTTTGTCAGGGTCGCTGATTTGAACCTTCCTGGCGTGCAGATGCGCGAGCTGTCCATGGGAATGTCAGGTGATTTTGAAACCGCTATTCAGGAAGGGGCTACTCTTGTCAGGGTGGGGACAGCGATATTCGGGGAAAGATTGTTGTAAGTGGCGATCATACAGTAATAAATCTAATATTATACTTTCAGTACTTTGATAGTCTTTTGAAAATTTTGCAGTTTGAGTTGGAAATAGTTTGTTTGACATGGCTAAGTTGTTAAAGTATAAATAAAGATTGCATTGTGCAGGCATCAAATACCAAAAAAGAGAGTGTTTATGTTTAATCTTAAGCCAGAACTTGTTGCACAGCTAGAGCGAGTGCTCAGCTCAGTAGAAATGCTACTTCCCAAGGCCGTTGCTCCTATCGACTGGTCAAAATGTTATGCCGCCAATTGGCGTCGGCATTCTTTTTCCGGCTACCTGGAAGCTGTTACTGTTTCTGATACCACACGTTTAGAAGAACTTTTGGGTGTTGAGGAACAAAAAGAGATCATGATCAAGAATACCAAGCAGTTCCTGCTTGGTCTCCCCTCAAACAATGCCTTGTTGTGGGGATCACGCGGATCCGGCAAGTCTTCAATCGTTAAGGCCCTTTTGAATGAGTTCTGCGAGCAGGGGCTACGTTTTATTCAGGTAGAAAAGGAAGACTTGATTTATCTGTCAGAGATCTTCAATGCCGTTGAAAAGCAGCCATACCGTTTTATTCTGCTCTGCGATGACCTTACTTTCGAAGTAGGTGAACTGAGCTATAAAATGTTGAAGAGTGCTCTGGACGGTTCTGTTTACTCTGCTCCTGAAAACGTTCTGATTTATGTAACCTCAAATCGTCGTCATCTGTTGCCAGAATACGAATCTGATCATGTGGGCGGAAAATACGTAAAAGGTGAATTGCAACAAAGTGAAGCGATGGAGGAGAAGGTCTCCCTGTCAGACCGCTTCGGTATCTGGGTTGCTTTTTATGCGTTCTCCCAGGAGCGTTATATTGATGCTGTTAAACTGAATGTGACTATGGAGTCTAAACAGCGCAAAATAGAAATACCATGGACCAAGGAGCTTGAACTGGACGCCATTCAGTGGTCCCATGACAAGAGCAAGCGTTGCGGCCGTACCGCCTACCAGTTTGCAAAGCACTGGATTGGTCGTTATCTGTTGGAACAGCATAGAGGCTAATTTACAGATTATTGATATTGTAAAAAAA
>JBGSQR010000570.1:0-8057 GCA_041737975.1 Geobacterales bacterium
GTGGCGAACGCCTGCTCAACAAAGTTAAGGAAAGGCTGGATCCATCATTTCATTCGATCTATGCGCCTCTTGATGTACCCTATACGGTATATGAGGTTTTTAACGGCAAAAAGCTGGTTGGCTATGTTCATGGTGTAAACCAGAAAGGGCAGTATGGTGGCAATCAAGTGTTTGTAATTCTAGACCTGAATGGAAAGATTAGGAATTTTTATATACAGAAGATGTCAGGAAAGATGGCATATAAGTTCAGGGATGCCAAATTTGGTAAACAGTTTATTGGTATAAGTCTCAAGGATTTCAGAACCTACGACCCTGTCAGTGGCAAGGGAAGCGGCCGTCTTTCCGAGATCAAGAATCCCGCTCCTGATGCGGAAACAGATTTTCTTAGCGTCATGAGGGCGCTGAAAAAGAACCTGATTCTGATGGAAGAATTCGGTTTTCTGCCGGCACAAGTCAGTTAGAAGTTTAATCTTTAATTCTGATTTCTTTAGTCTTTTTGTTATTTGATTTTTATACCAGTTAGCTGCATGCGGAATGGCCAGCAATATTTACTTTGATTATATAAAACGGCCATGAAATTTTCATGGCCGTTTTACGTTGACTGGCATTAAACTGTAAAATGCATATAATGAAATATAAGTATTTGAATCTCGCTATCTATTGCAGTATTATTTGTTAGGATGTAATTTAGTAAGCGGCTTTAAATCTACACTTAACTTCTCTTTTGATCGGAGCTGAATATGAAATTGATCCTTATTGCGGTAGCCATGATGTTTGGTCTGTTCTCTGTAATGCCTTTAACTGCTACGGCAGCTGTTACAACAGTAACACATAAGGATTTTCCGGTGCTTGCCAAGCCTGGACAGAAAATTCCGCTTGGCGGCGATCACTATTTTATTTACGGCTTTAGCAAACCGCCCAAAATCGGCACCGCTATTATGAAGGTGGAGATTTTTACCAAAGACGGAACAGTGGATAAATCCTTTGTGGTCAAAGGTGATGCGGACATGCCTTCCATGCGCGGGGCCCATGCCGAAGGAGATAAAAACTTCTCCATCTCCAAAAAAGGGGTATATTTATTGCCTGTTAGATTGGTCATGCCGGGGGATTGGGAAGTGAAGTTCACCTTTATAAAGAACGGCAAATCAGTGCTGCGAGGCGTTTATCTTTTTGATATTTAGTGCTGTTTTCTGTTAGTTTGGTTTTGTGAAAAGGGGTATTTGAAATGCAGACAACCGGTTTGATAAACAGATTTGAATACAAAATTTCTAAAACGTTCCTGTTGGTGGCTTTTGCCGTTTTTTTTGTGGTACCCAATGCCATTGCCGCAATCGGCTGCGATCTGAATGATCCGGATCGTGATGTGCCTCGTCTGTTTCCCGGGTCAACCGGATACAACACAAACTATGTCTCATTTGCCAGCAGCAGTGGTGCAAAACTGCTGAGCAAGGTGGAAGAACGACTGGATAGACGGTATATACCGATCTATGCGCCGCTGAATGTGCCCTACACGGTCTATTCCGTCATCAATGGCAGAAAGCTGATCGGCTATGTCCATGGTGTTAATCAGAAAGGGCAGTACGGCGGCAATCAGGTTTTTGTGTCGCTGGATCTGAATGGTAAAGTCAAGGCGCTCTATCTGCAGAAAATTTCCGGAAAGCTGGCACACAGGTTTAGGGATCCGAAATTTGGACGTAAATTTATTGGTATTTCCATGAAGGATTTTGATTCCTATGATCCGATCAGTGGCAAGGGTACTGGCCGTTTGGCCGAGATAAAAAATCCTGCACCAGAGGCCGAAACGGATTTTTTAAGTATCATGCGTGCGTTGAAGAAAAATCTGATTTTGATGGAAGAGTTCGGTTACCTGCAAGGACGTAAAAAATAATGATAACAAAATTTCAGATCGCCTACAAAAACCTTTTGCGAAAGAAGTCCAGAACAGCATTGACCCTGATCGGGATTATGCTCTCGTCCTGGGTACTGGTTAGTTTGCTGGGATTTAATCGTGGCTATGAGGCGGCACTAAACCGAGATATTGACAATATGGGCTATCAGGTGATGGTCATGGCCAAGGGATGTCCATATGAAGCCGCAACGTTGATGCTGCAGGGGGGCAAAGGGCTGCGTTATATTGAAACCTCCATGCTCGCAGATATAGTTAAAGAACCTGAAGTTGACAAAACAACGCTGATTCTGATGCAGGCTTTTTTTGATCCCAACAAGGGTGATGACGGCGGGATAGCCGGTTATTTCGGTGTAGAGGCAGGGACCTTTCCAGCTATGAAGCCGTTTCTCAGGTTTTATCAGGGGGCCTGGTTCACCGATGACAGTGCCGAAGAGGCTGTGATGGGTTTTGAGGCTGCCGAGCTTGAACAACGTGTGGTTGGCGACATGATTATGGTGCCAGAGGTCGATGTGCCGTTAAAAGTGGTCGGTATCCTGGAACGGACCGGCAGTCAGGATGACGGTACTATTTTTGTGCCTCTGAAAACCTTGCAAAAAATTGCCGGTATTGACAAGGTTACTACTATCGGTATCAAAGTAAAAAAAGATGCCGATATTACCAAGCTTGAAAACAAACTCTATCAACTGCCGGATGTGCAGGTTGTCAGTTTCAGTCAGGTCAAGCAGACAATCATGAAACTGATTGCTACTGCCCGTTTGATGGTGCTGTCAATCGCGGTTGTTGCGATTATCATTGCCATGGTTGGAGTGATTAACACCATTTTGATGTCGGTACTGGAGCGCAAACAGGAGATCGGTATTCTTAAAACCATGGGTGCCATGCCGGGTGATATTTTTATTCTGGTCTGGACAGAAACCCTGCTGCTGTGCGGTACTGGAGGAGTTGCCGGAGTTGTATTCGCTTTCTTTTTTGCCGGTGTGACCGATATTCTGGTTCGCAGGATTCTTCCCTACGCTCCCGGTGGCGGACTGGTGTTGATAGATCTTAAAATGTCCCTGTTGACTCTTGGAATTATCATTGTTGTCGGGTTGTTGAGCGGGCTCTATCCGGCCTGGCAGGCCGGTAGAATCCGTCCTCTGGAGTCGATCAGGAGTGATTCATGACTATTGAAAATGTTGTACTAAAAGCAACTGAGCTGACGAGGGTTTATCGTAGGGGAAGTGAAGAGATAAGTGCTCTCGCCGGCGTGTCTCTGCGGATTGAAAAGGGTGAATTTGTTTCTTTTATGGGCCCGTCCGGATCCGGTAAAACGACTCTGATCAATCTGCTCGGTTGCCTGGACAATCCTTCTTCAGGTGACCTGGAGCTTGTTGGGCGGAGTATTTTTGGTGGCGGCACCAAAGTTGGAGAAAAGGATCTGACCAAAATCAGGCGCGAGATCTTCGGCTATATTTTTCAGAATTTTTACCTGATACCAACACTGACTGTGCTGGAAAATGTTGCCTTGCCTTTGGCATTCTATCGCAAGCCCGGAATGGAAGAAGAGGCGGAACATTTGCTTAATATGTTGGGGATGGGACATCGTGTGAACCATCTGCCGGGACAGATTTCTGGCGGAGAGATGCAGCGTGTGGCCATTGCCAGGGCACTTGTTAATCACCCCGATATCCTGATGGCAGATGAGCCGACCGGAAATCTTGATACCAAACGGACCGGTGAAATCGGCGACATACTACAGGATCTTAATCGTAATTCAGGACTGACTATTGTTATGGTTACCCATAACCCTGAGTTGGCCAGGCTGGCCGGAAGGTCAATTGAAATGCGTGATGGTTTGGCTTACGAAAGTTGAATAGACTTTTGACTCAGTTATCTTTGTTCTATTTAAGGAGAGTGAAATGAAAATAACAATGAAAACTATGTTTATCGGTATGCTCTTAACGTTGGTACTGGGAACTGCCTTTGCAATTGCTGCTGGACCAGTTGAGGCTCCGCCGACCTGCAAACAGTGCAGGATGGATCGCACCATGTTCAATTACAGCCGTATGCTGGTTACTTACATGGATGGTAGTACTGCCGGTACTTGCAGCCTGAATTGTATAATCACAGAAAATAACAAGGTTAAAGGTAAAAAGATCAAGTCGATTCAGGTTGCGGATTTCAATTCCAAAGAGCTGATTGATGCCAAAATAGCTACCTGGGTTGTTGGCGGTAGCAAGCGTGGTGTTATGACGGGTGTTGCCAAATGGGCCTTTATTGAAAAGAAGGATGCCGAGGCATTTATCAAGCAGTATGGCGGCAAACTGGCCACCTATAAAGAGGTCTATGAGATGGCGAAAAAAGAGCCGCAACATAGTCATTAAATCCAGGAGTTATTGATGACAAAGAACGATATTCTGAGAAGATTCCGCTATGCGCTGGATATAAACGATTCCACCATGATTGAAATCTTCGGTCTGGCCGGAAGAAAAGTTAGAAAGATCGAGCTGAACAGTTTGCTTAAGAAGGAAGATGACCCTGGATATGTGGAGTGCTGTGACGAGGTTATGTCAGCGTTTCTGGACGGGCTGATCATTTATAAAAGAGGTAAAAAAGAAGGGGCTGAAGAACAGCAGGAAAAGTCGGAACCAGCCCTTAACAACAACCAGATACTGAAAAAAATGAGAATAGCCCTTGAGCTGAATGAAGAGGGGATGCTGGCGACCATGAAGCTGGCTGACGTAGTGGTTTCAAAGTCGGAGCTGTCGGCACTGTTTAGAAGAAATGAACATAGAAGTTACAAAGAGTGTGGCGATCAGTTTTTGAGAAATTTTCTGAATGGCCTGACCAGGCGTTACAGAGAAGAAAGTTTTGCAGATAAATAACAAACAAAAAAGCCCCCCGGAAATTCGGGGGGCTTTTTTGTGGACTGTCTAATAGTGGCTTTCAGCCAATTCAAAGAATGCCTGTGGATGTTTACAGACTGGGCAAACCTTGAGTGCTTCCTTACCTTCATGGGTATGACCGCAGATGCGGCACTG
Organism: Geobacterales bacterium; assembly: GCA_041737975.1. Classification (GTDB taxonomy): domain Bacteria; phylum Desulfobacterota; class Desulfuromonadia; order Geobacterales; family Pseudopelobacteraceae; genus JBGSQR01. The sequence goes on from JBGSQR010000570.1 coordinate 4,930, forward strand.
CCATTTTACAGTTTCGTCTTTGGCGAAAAACTTGCCGGACTCAACCTCTTCCAGCAGTTTCAGGTAACGCTCTTTGTGCCGTTTTTCAATAGTGCCGATAGCTTCAAATACAAATGCGATCTCGGCAAAACCTTCCTCTTTGGCTTCTTTTGCCATACGAGGATACATATCAGTGTGCTCTTCCATTTCACCGGCGGCTGCAGCTTTCAGGTTTTCTATGGTTGAGCCGATACCGCTCAGGTGTTTGAAATGCAGTTTAGCATGTTCTTTTTCGTTCTCAGCTGTTTCCAGAAAATAGTCGGCTATTTTCTCATAACCCTCTTTTTTGGCAACTGATGCAAAATAGGTATACTTGTTTCTTGCCTGAGATTCGCCTGCAAAGGCATCTTTCAGGTTCTGTTCGGTTTTTGTTCCTTTTAGTTCGGACATGATTTACTCCTCCTTTGAAATAATAAGATTGAATCTGAAATATACACCCATTTGAGTCATAGTCAAGGTCATCACCCCTTGTTATTAGCTGCCGATAAGAGTTGCTTCCAGAATTTTAACTGCCGCTTCCGGTCTTGCCAGATGCAGGGCATTTTCCCTTAAGGCATTCAGGTGCTTCCTGTTGTAGAGCAGCATATCGGTCCTCCAGACAACAGCGCCAGGATCACAGGCTTTCATGGCAGCGCCGTTTTCCAGCAGATAATCCGCATTACGCTCTTCCTGCCCGGGGATCGGAGAAACCACAATCATCGGCAGTCCCATGGCAAGACATTCCGATGTGGTTAAGCCGCCCGGTTTGGTAATTGCCAGATCGCTGGCTGCCATCAGCCGATGGATTTTATCCGTAAAACCAATCGGGAAAAGGCGGTCTGGATATCTTTGTTCGAGACTTTTTAGAGAACCGAGCAGCTCCTCATTTCGTCCCGCCAGCGCAATTACCTGATACTTCTCATTGGCCTTCAGCAGGCGTTCCGCCAATGGGACAAGATTACCCACACCGGCTCCACCGGACATGATCAACAGGGTTGCTTTTTGCGGGTCCAGCCCCAGCTCTTCGGCACAAGCCGAGCGCTCATGCGGCTCGGTAAATTCCGGCATAATAGGAATTCCGGTAATCCAGATATTCTCCTGTTTGATTCCCCGTTCTCCCATTTTCCAGGCTACCTCTTCATTGGCTGCAAAATAACCGGTCATACCGGGCTGAATCCAGAGGCCGTGCACATCGAAGTCAGTTACCATCACCCAGACCGGTTTCTTGAAAGTTTCGTCATGGATCTGCTTGGCCAGCAACTGGGCCGGCAGGAAGTGTGTGCAGATGACATGGTCAGGGTTGATCTCTTTCAGCACCTTTTTCAGTTTGCCTGTGTTAATGCGCTCGATTGCAATCCTGAGCTTGGAAAGGGCCGAGTTCACATTTTCATAGTCGCTTTTATGATACAGGTAGCCCCAGAAAGCTGGATGATGTTCAACGATCTTGATGTAGGTTTCAGCGTATACTTTTTTAAATAGCTCAGGTACAAGGTCCATAATGTCGATATGGACGACTTCCATCTGGGGATAGAGTTTTTCAGCCGTGGCCTTGATTGCCAACGCAGCCCTGACATGCCCGGAACCGGCGGAAACACTAAGGACGGCGATTTTTTGTTTCTTTTTCAGGTGTTTCAACATGCATTACCTTCCTTGATATTTTGAAATATTCTACAACCCACTCATTTTGACGGCTTCGGCACCCATAAGTTCCGCCATGCGTCTGGTCGGAGCGTCAGTAACCTTTTTTCCGTCATGATAAAATGTCACTAAATCAAACGGTTTTCCACTGGCAGCCCTTATGGCCACATCATCCGGCGTAAATGTAGTTCTACCGATGGATTTCTTGGTTGGCCAGTCTATACCGCTGTAACTGAGGTAAACAAGTTTGGAGCAGTAGACCCGCCCTTTTGATTCCACGTCGAAGTTGAAGTCATAAGGTTTACCAACCTGTCGCAAGGCTTGTATGACGACGCTGGCCCGGTCTTTAGGGGTCTGTTCAACTCTGCGCAGTACGCCGATGCTGTCAATGTTAAGGAAATGTTCCAGTGTATTCATCTCAACACCGGAGCGAAGAGCCTCAACAACCATGCGCCCTTTTCTGATCATGCTGTGATGGCGGGCAACAATCGGATTATCCCAGATTCCCAGCTCTTTCAGCTCTGCTTCTGTGCCGATCCAGACAGCTGCGTGCCCCCAGTAACCTGGTATCAACTTGTCTGTCAGGCGGAAAGGTGTTTTTTCCAACAGGATATCGCCGGATTGTATATTGATGCGCAGTTCGGTGATCACATCTTTTCGTCCGTTCAGCTTGCCCTTGCGGGTTTCCACCAGGCCGACTGCGTTACCGAAAACCATGCTGAAAAGACTGACTCCTTCCCGTTCAAGCAGTGACATTGTATCGGTTGTTACGCCGCTCATAAAACCCAGTTTCCGTCCAACCACATAAAATGGTGATATTTTTTTAACGATTGAATAGGAGGGACTTTGGTAGATCAACATATTAAGATATGCAGTGTCTTGATATCTATTCAATGTCAGGCGCTGTTTTTTTGACTCTTTTTCGAAAAACTTGATGGCTTTGCGTACCCGTTGTCTGTTTGAGATTGAGTTGTAGTTGAGTGTTATTTTGGCCAGGGCGGCGCTTTTAACGGCATAGCCCGGATCATGCTCGTTCAGCAGGCGGCGCAGTTTTTTGTCCCCTTCAAACAGTGAGACAGACAGCAGGTAGTTGTCATATAGGACCAGGGCAGATGCAAGGGATAGCATAACTCCTTTAAAACGGCTTTCAGGAGTCAGGCCGTGGGCCTGCAGTTCCTTTTCCGGGATATTGATCCAGCATTCGTGGGATTCTGCAATTTTGATCAGCTCATCCCTTAGGGAGAGATGTTCATTGATGCCGTGATTGATCAGCGCCAGGTCGTCACCTGTGACCGGCTTCCCCTTGTCGATCTTTGCTTTAATGTCTTGACCGACTTTTATGGTTTCTGCCCGGAGCGCCAGGGCTTTTTCAGCTGTTGTTTTGAATTCTTCGGTCTCTTTCTGGAGAGTCCTTTCCATTCTTTCCCTGCTGCTGCCATGGAACTCTGAAAGATGGGACCTGCAGATATCAG
>JBGSQR010000602.1:0-2318 GCA_041737975.1 Geobacterales bacterium
CAGTTCCTGAACAGTGGCAGCGCCATTGGCGGCCAGAATGCCGTCAACACCGGAACGGAGTTCCTTCAGCTCTGAACCGATCACAGCCCGCTTGCGTTTGAGGGATTCCTCCACAAGCTTGTAGCGTTCAGTGGAGAAGAGCTTTTCCAGGATGCGTTCTTTTTCGTCAGACTTGGCCAGCAGCAGCCGCCGGAATTCTCCTTGCGGCAGGACTACCACCTGACGGAATTGCTCGCTGCTGAAGCCGATCACCTCTTCGACCTTGTCCTTCACTTCACCGATTTTGGTCAGATGGTTGCCGAGGATATTTCCGCTACTATCCACCTGGCAGAATTCCACCTTATGCTGTGTTTCGCGTAAAACGCCCTTCTGAAGAAATGTCTGTGTCGGTCTCCGTTTGATCAAAAATGTTCGGGGACCGACACTGAAGAGGAATTCCACTTCACAGAGCGCCTCAGGTTTTGCTTGCTGGGAACGCAGATAATGCTCATTGCGGTTTGCTCCGCTGGCCTCGCCGTAAAGGGCATACTGGTCCCAAAAGACAGAGAGTTATCCTTGGCCGTCACCAGTGCGCGTAAATGAAGGTTAATAGAAGAGGCGTATTGATTGTTAATGTTTGGCTGTTATAACGAGTTGATGCATGCATGTTTTGTACGTCCTTATCCTTTTTGTGCAGAATTAAAAAAATGTTGGTAAACAAATTATAGAAGTGCTATCTATCCAAACGAATCAAGTATTTGGAGGGTTTTATCATATATTCTGCTAGTATTTAAATGTAGTTGTGTAATTAGACTCAAAAGATACCATCAAGTAAAAAAGGAGAGAAACATGACAAAAGCAGAATTTGTAGCATCAGTAGCAGCAAAGACAGGTCTTACCAAGAGTGCTGCTGCTGAAGCAGTGGATGCATTCGTCGGTACAGTGGTTGAAGTTCTCAAAGCTGGTGATAAGATCACTTTTCCTGGCTTCGGTTCCTTCTCTGTTTCAGCAAGAGCAGCACGTAAAGGCCGTAATCCGCAGACCGGCAAAGAGATCCAGATTGCAGCTTCAAAAAGCGGCAAGTTCTCTGCAGGCAAGGATCTGAAAGGGCTGTAAGTTTGGTCGTATAGTTTTGAATTATTGGACTGAAGCAGGCTGCGTAATTTCGCGGCCTGCTTCTTTGTTTTTTGCCAGTAATGTTTTCCAGGAAATCAGGATCAAAAAAAAATTGCAATAGCTGTAATGTTAAGCTATAGTTTAACAAAATAGATGTTTTGTTAGGACTAGATTTAACAAAAATGGATGGCAAACATGAAAACTTTTACAGTATCCGGACTAAGCCCTTCAGAAACTAAAGAATTGGCTCTGCTCGGGGAATTTGTGAAAATAGCCCGTAAACGAAGGGATATATCGTTACGCGACATGGCAGCCAGGATGATGGTGAGCGTCCCGACAGTAATGAACCTTGAAAAAGGCTCACCTACCGTCAGCCTTGGAATCTTTATGCGGGCTCTATCGGTGTTGGATATTGGGAAAAACCTTGTCAATGAGTTAGCACCTGAAAAAGATGCTATCGGTATGGGCATTGAAATTCGCCGGGTGAAAATGAAAGGTGAACACACCAAACTTAAACAGAATCTGGACTTTTAATGGCAACGACAAAACAAACAATCGTGTTCATCTATATTGCAGGTCAACCGGTGCCTGCCGGAATGCTGACAACCTTTGTCGATGGCCGTTACACATCCAGCGAGTTCGCCTATGGTTCCCGATATATAGAGCGACCTGATGCAATTCCGGTTGACCCTGTTTCACTGCCGCTACCACCACCGGACCGCAAGAATGTTCTCTATCGAACCAGATCAGATTTTTCCGTATTCAACGGTATCCGTGATGCCGGGCCTGATAAATGGGGTAGATACCTTCTGGATAAAAAATATCCTGCCTCTGGTCTCGATGAATTTGATTATATCGTATCGTCAGGAAATGATCGGGTGGGTGCGCTTGCATTCGGTGCTGATCCGCAATCAGGTATCGGTGTATGGGATGGAAACAAATTCAATGCCGCTGCGCCGGACAGTTTTCCAGATCTTTCACAAATCCAACTTGCAGTTGATCACGCTGATGATCCGGACGATCCTGATTTTCAAAAGTTTCTGGAGTACGGCCCTTCACTTGGTGGTGCCCGGCCAAAGGGTACAGTTATCTGGAATGACCGGCTCTATCTGGCAAAATTTTCACTTAAATCAGACGGATGGAATCTGTGCCGGGGTGAATTCGCTACCATGAGGCTTGCTGCTGAATGCGGGATGAATGTTCCTCAGGTTGATATCACAGAA
>JBGSQR010000617.1:0-8960 GCA_041737975.1 Geobacterales bacterium
GTTTGACAGAACCTAATTTACAATACGGATTATAAATAACAATTGACATAGGGACACTATTGCACGATATTTTTAACCATTTATACGTACTGCATGAATTTTAGCATGGCCAGTAGTTGACCTGCCAAGTCCCCTTCTACTTGAGAAGGGTATTTTATTTATTAACATTTAAGCTGGAGATGCCTATGGAACGCTGGTCAACAATTGACTCTGCCAAGATATACAACATGGACAACTGGGGTGCCGATCTTTTTTCTATCAACAAAAAAGGCAACATGTGTGTTCATCCCTCTTCAAACTCAAAAAACTCCATCGACATGCGGGTTTTAATGGACGACCTGATCAAACGAAAGATCAAGCCACCAATCCTGCTCCGTTTCATGGATGTTCTGCAGGGACGAATTGCCAGCATCAACAGGGTTTTCAAAAGTGCGATTACCGAAAACTCCTACCCGGCTAAATACCAGACATTCTATCCGATCAAGGTTAATCAGCAACGCCAGGTGGTGGAAGCGATCGCCTCTTATGGCAAGCGCTACAATATCGGCCTGGAGGTCGGTTCCAAACCGGAACTGGTTGCCGCAATTTCCATTTCCACCGGAAACGGCTTACCGATAACCTGCAACGGCTACAAGGATTCCGAATATATTGAGACGGTTCTCTATGCCACCAAAATCGGCTACAACATTACAATAGTCATTGAAAAGCTTTTTGAGCTGGAAAAAATCATCGAGCTGTCAAAGCGCACCGGCATCCGTCCGATCCTCGGCATCCGCGTCAAGCTTTCTTCCAAGGGAACCGGAAAATGGGCCACTTCAGGTGGAGAGGATGCCAAATTCGGCCTGCGCATGACCGAAATGATTGCCGCAATCCGTCTGTTGAAAGAACATGACATGCTTGAGTGCGTAAAGCTACTCCATTCACATATCGGCAGCCAGATCACCAAGATTGACAAAATCAAGTCCGCACTGATTGAGGGTGCCCGCATCTACTGCGAAATCCGCAAGATGGGTGTCAACATCGAATATCTTGATATCGGTGGTGGTCTCGGCGTGGATTATGATGGCTCCAAATCCAGCTACTTTTCCAGCGTCAATTATACGATTGAGGAGTATGCCAACGACGTAATTTACCAGATCAAGAATATCTGCGATGAAGCCGGTGTCGAATGTCCGAACATCATTTCCGAATCCGGTCGGGCAACTGTAGCCCATTACTCTGTGATGGTTACAAACGTTCTCAACACCAACACGCAGAACCTGATGCCGGATTTTGAAGAGATGCTGGCCGAGGCAGAAAAGATTGCTCCCACAGTCAGGAAACTGCAGGACATTTACAAGAGTATTGACCGATATTCTCTGCGGGAAGACTATCATGACACCCTGCAGCTGATCAACGAGGCGGTCAGCCTGTTCAATCTCGGTTACCTGACGCTGAACGACCGTGCCATTGCTGAATGGCTCTACTCTAAAATTATTAAAAAAATCAATGGTATTGTGGAAAAAATCAAGCCAATACCGGAAGAGATGCAGAACTTCCAGCTGCATATGCGGCAAACCTATTTTGCCAACTTTTCTTTATTCCAGTCCATTCCGGACTCCTGGGCCATCGATCAGCTGTTCCCGATCATGCCTATCCAGAGACTGAACCAGAAGCCGGATGTCATGGCCTCCATCGCAGACATCACCTGTGATTCAGACGGTGAAATCACCAGCTTCGTTGGTGAAAACGGACGCGCCAAATCGCTGCCGCTGCACAAACTCAGGAAAGATGAAGATTATTACATCGGCTTTTTCCTGATCGGCGCCTATCAGGAAATTCTGGGCGACCTGCACAACCTGTTCGGTGATACCAACGCCGTACATATTACCTTTAACAAGAAGACCGGCTACATGATCGACACGGTCATTAACGGTGACGCCACCTGGGAAACCCTGAAATATGTCCAGTACAAGGGGCCGGAGATTCTCAAGCATGTGCGCGACAATCTGGAGAAGAGTGTGGCATCCAAGAAAATCTCCATTGAAGAGAGCAGTCACTTTATTGAGCTGCTGGACAAGACTTTGCTGGGATATACCTACTTCGGAGATTAATTTAAATATTATAATGTTACCAAGAAGTTACATTTATTGATTTAGCTGCAAGAGCATTTACAATAGTTTTTTTATTTTCAGATTCGGGAAGGTGACTTATGAGCAAAGTACTAATTATCGGAGCAGGCGGCGTAGGACAGGTCGTTACCCATAAATGCGCCCAGGCTAAAGACGTAATAACTGAAATTACCCTTGCCTCCAGAACCAAGTCCAAATGCGACGCCATTGCCGCCCAGATAGCGACACCGATCAAAACCGCCCAGGTAAATGCCGACAATGTGCCGGAACTGGTTGCGCTGATTAAACAGGTACAGCCCAAGCTGGTCATCAACGTAGCCTTGCCATACCAGGACCTGACCATCATGGATGCCTGCCTGGAAACAGGTGTGGATTACCTGGATACGGCCAACTACGAACCTCTGGAAACAGCCAAGTTTGAATATTCCTGGCAGTGGGCCTATCAGGAACGCTTCAAGGAAAAAGGTCTGATGGCGCTGCTCGGCTCCGGTTTTGATCCGGGCGTCACCAATGTGTACACAGCACTGGCCGCCAAGAAATATCTGGACGAGATTGTGGAGCTGGACATCATCGATGCCAATGCCGGATCACATGGCCAGCCGTTTGCCACCAACTTCAATCCGGAAATCAACATCCGCGAAGTCACCGCCACCTGCCGCCATTGGGAAAATGGAGAGTTCGTAGAGTCGGCTCCCCTTTCCACCAAGCGCGTCTTTGATTTCCCTGAAGGCATCGGACCCATGAACATTTACCGCCTCTACCATGAGGAGATGGAGTCCCTGGTCAAGCACATCCCGACCATCAAGAAGGCCCAGTTCTGGATGACCTTCTCCGACAACTACCTCAAGCATCTGGAAGTTCTGCAGAACGTGGGCATGACCCGCATTGATGAAGTGGAGTTCAACGGCCAGAAAATCGTACCGATCCAGTTCCTCAAGGCCCTGCTGCCTGACCCGGGCAGTCTGGGACCACTGACCAAAGGTAAAACCTGTATCGGTGTCATCGCCCGCGGCATCAAGGACGGCAAACGCAAGCAGGTTTACATTTACAACATCTGCGACCATGAGGCCTGCTACAAAGAAGTCATGTCCCAGGCCATCAGCTACACAACCGGCGTTCCTGCCGTTGTTGGTGCATTGATGATGCTGACCAACAAATGGCGCGGAGCAGGCGTTTTCAACATGGAACAATTTGATCCGGAGCTTTTCCTGGATGTTCTGGGGCCAATGGGATTGCCGACTATAGTGGTAGACGGCGGTGAATGGCCAGAGCTATAGAAGTTTCTGTTATAAGAGACACATCGGGCAGCCAATTGGCTGCCCGTTTCATTTGAGATTGGAATGCAATAGTTTTTCCTCTTGCCGCACCACCCGACTTAATATAGACTAAATTCAGTTCAAGAATTTAAGGGAGGTCACCATGCTGCTTCAGGAATCCATAAAACCGATCAGCTACGTCAAGGCACATGCTGCTGATATCATTAGGGATGCGGCAACTACACGCACTCCTATCATCATCACCCAGAACGGTGAGGCCAAAGCGGTTTTACAGGATATTGCCTCGTACGAGGAAATTCAGGAAAGCCTGGCACTCCTCAAAATCCTTGCCCTCAGCCAGAAGGACACTCAAGAAGGACGAGTTGAACCGGCCGAAAAGGCCTTTGCCGATTTAAGAGAAGACATCAGGGTACGGCGGCAGGGATGAAATACCATCTAACGCTTGCTTTTGCCGCAAAGTCAGACTTGCGCGAGATTTTCAGATACGTGGAACAGCATGACTCACCAGAGTCTGCCGACAAGCTGGTTGACGGCATAGAAAAATCAATCATCTCACTGGCCATGCTGCCGGAGCGCGGACACTATCCACCCGAACTGGAAAGAATAGGAGTCCGTGAATTCAGGGAAATCCATTTCAAACCTTACCGTATTGTCTATTCCATTCACGAAAACAACATCGTTGTACATTGTGTACTGGATGGACGACGGGATATGCAGACACTCTTACAGCAACGCATGTTGCGCTAAAATTGGGTAAATTTATGACCGGTATCGATATTAATAGAATTTTACAACTATCCCCTTCTCCTGCCTATGTAGTGGACCTGGGTCGCTTGCGCCACAACCTGGCGATTCTGGATGACGTACAAAAGCGGAGTGGTGCCAAGATCCTGATGGCCATGAAGGCCTTTTCAATGTGGAGCGTCTTTCCGCTGATCCGACAGACCCTACAGGGTGTCTGTGCCAGCTCTCCCTGGGAGGCCCGCCTCGGTTATGAGGAGTTCGGCGGCGAGATTCACTCCTTTGCTGCGGCCTTCAAGGAAAGCGATGTCGTAGAGTTGCTGCAGATCTCCAACCATCTGGTTTTCAACTCCTTCAACCAGCTGGAGCGTTTTCGCCCGTTGTGGGAGAAAGAACAGGGACGTGTCTCCATTGGCCTTCGGGTCAATCCGGAGCATACGGAAGGACACACCGCCATCTACGACCCCTGTGCGCCATGTTCGCGCCTTGGAATTCCAAAAGCTGAGTTTGAAGGTCGTTCACTGAAAGGTGTTGATGGGCTGCACTTCCACACTCTCTGTGAACAGCTGTTCGAGCCTCTGCAGCGTACGGCCAAGGTTTTTGAAGAGAAGTTCGGCCACCTGTTACCTCAGATGAAGTGGCTCAACCTGGGTGGCGGTCACCACATCACCCGTGAAGGCTACGACATTGACGGACTGGTGGAGCTGGTTAAGTATTTCCGGGAGAAATATGATCTGGAGGTCTACCTGGAGCCGGGCGAAGCCATTGCCATCGGTACCGGTATCCTGGTCAGCGAAGTGCTGGATGTGGTTCACAACGAAATGGATATTGCCATTCTGGATGTATCAGCCACCTGCCACATGCCTGACATCCTGGAAATGCCCTACCGTCCCGGTATCAAGTACGGATACGATCCTGGCGAGAAGGCCCATAGCTACAGACTAGGTGGACCATCCTGTCTGGCCGGCGACGTGATCGGTGACTGGTCATTTGAAAAATCGCTCCAACCCGGCGACCGCCTGGCCTTCCTGGACATGTCCCACTATACCATGGTCAAAACAACCACTTTCAACGGTATCCAGCATCCGGCCATCTGCACCTATGAACCGTTAACCGGGGAACTTGATGTCAAGCGCAGTTTCAGCTATCCGGATTTCAAGGCAAAGCTGTCGTAAGTATTACGAGGTAATTCATGACACTAAACAGCAAAATCTGGATGACCGGCAGCCTGGAATGGTTCGCCTATATCGACGATGAAGAGATTTATCTGGGCAAGCGTGAAGTTCCTTCGCCGCTGGAAGAAGGGGATGCCTGGACCAATGAGCTAGGCGACATGTTCAAGGTCATTGACGGCTATATTGTACTGGTCGGCAAAACAGAACCGCCAAAGAAGTACTGGTAACCCTGTTTATCATTCCAATTCCAAATCAAAGATGAAAAGCTCCCTCACCCGGCCTTTGGCCACCCTATCCAGGAGGGAGAGGGAAAACTACTTACTCACCCGCCACACCCATGGCCCACTGATAGTTAACCAACGCCACCCGATAATCTCTTTGTGAACGGGCCAGATTACTTCTGGCCTGGATCAGGTTCAGCTGGGCATCATCCACTTCCAGCCTGATCTTTACTCCGTACTCATACCCCTTCTCTGCCATCTGCAACAGGCGCTCCGCCTGTTTTACCGTACCATCGAGCGCCTGGACTATTTCACCGGCCTCTTTGACCGCATTTCCGGCTGTGCGGACTTCCAGGGCAATCGCATCCAGCTGGCTGGATACCTCAATCTGCTTGGTTTTCAGATCGCTTTCCGCCTGGGCCACCAAACCATTGGTCCTTAGTCCGTCAAAGAACGGGAAGCTCAGATAGACACCCACACTCCAGGCTGCACCGTTATCCGCCTGATTCAATGCCGATGATGAAACATCCAGCCAGCGCCATCCTCCGCCACCTTTCAGGTCCAGCCTGGGTTTGTTGTTACTTTTAGCGATGGTAACCAGTTCTTTGTAAATGCCAACCCGCAACTGCAGGTCTGACAGCTCCGGCCTTTTCCTAGAGGCAAACTCAAAGGCTTCTTCGTAGGTTTTAATATTTTCCGCAACCGTTGCCAGAGAACCGCTCACATCAATTTCCTCACCATCCAGAGCCAGTAAAAAGCGAAGTTTTTCCCGTGCAGTGCGGATTGTATTCTCACTTCTGATCGTTTCGGGCAGCGCATTTTTAACAGCCACCTCAGCTGCCAGCACATCATAGTCCGTTGCAACACCAGAATCATACTTACGCTGGGCCTCATCAAGTAATCGCTTTTTCTGGGCCAGATTCTCTTTTGCCAGCAGATGCAGTTCTCGTGAAAGAAGTACATCATAAAACTGGGTGGACACATCACGCCAGGCTGCCTGACGATAGAGTCGTAGCTGTTCATCGGCGGTTTTCAGACCGACTTCCGCAGCCCGGACCGCAGCACCGATCTTGCCCCAGGTAAACAAAGGTTGGGAGACTGAAAGCTCAACGCTCTGGTAAAACTGCTTCGGTGCAATTCCCATCAGCGCCTTCTGGCTTTCATCCTGACTATAGGAAGACGCACCGTTCAAGGAAAGCTGGGGCAAGGCGGCGGCCCGTTCTTCCACATATCTGCCCTGCACATATTTGCCATACTCTCTGGCTTTGGCAATATTGCGGTTCTTCTCCATGGCGATGGAAAGCGCCTGTTCCAGGGTAAGCAAGCGTACCTCTGAGGCAAGGGCAACCTGACTAAAAAGCGGCAGGCAAATTATAAATAGAACTATAAATGCAATCGGCTTATTCATGGCTATCAGCTCCGCCTTTCCACTTATGTTTTACCCAGCCACCGAAATCATCCATTACCGTATACATGACCGGCACCACCAGCAACGTCAACATGGTGGCTGTCAGCAGACCACCAACAACAGCTCTGGCCATTGGGGCACGCATCTCGGCACCGGCACCGATAGCCAGAAACAGCGGCATCATGCCGAAAATCATTGCCAGTGTGGTCATAATGATCGGCCTCAGTCTGGTCCGCCCGGCCTGGATTACCGCATCGCGCCTGCTCATGCCATCTCTCAACTGCAGCACTTTGGCGTAGTCCACCAGCAGAATGGCATTTTTGGTCACCAGCCCCATCAGCATGATCAGACCGATCAGGGACATGATATTGACCGTATCGCCAGTCAGCTTCAGCATCCCGGCCATTCCGACGATGGAGAGCGGCAGGGAAAACATGATCGCAAACGGCTCAAAAAATGATTCGAACTGAGCTGCCAGAATCAAGTAAACGAACAGCACCGCCAGCAGCAGTGATTCACCCATGTATCCGAATGATTCGGCCATATCCTCGGCCTCGCCCGACAGGTCAATGCGGTAGCCGGGTGGCATATTAATGCGCTGTGAAGCCGCCTCCACATGCTTGACCGCAGTTCCGATCGGCAGGTTATCCAGGTTGGCGCTGACCGTAACCTGACGCGAAAGGTCACGGCGGTTGATTTCTGTGGGAGAAGCTGCCGCAATTGTACTCGTCAGACTGGAGAGAGGAATCAGTCGGGACGTGCCTCCTGCATCTGTGACGGATATTTTCAGGTCGCCAATCTGCGACTGATTCTGTCTTAGCAATTGTGGCAGACGAACGCGCACATCAACAGCATCTCCATCCTCATCCTCATAGGTTGAAATCGCTTCACCACCAACCATGCGCCCCAGGGCCCCCACAATATCGTTGGTTGTAACACCGGCGGAGAGCGCCTTTTCCCGATCCACCCGCAAGCGGTATTCCGGAATATCATTTTCCAGGGTCATGGCGATATCCACAATACCGGGCACCTTATAGAGTTCATCTTTCAAACGCCGCCCCAGATCTTTCAAAACTGCCAGATCATCCCCTTTCAGGTTGACGTTAAGCGGTTTCTGAGCTCCACCGATTTGACCCACCTCCTCGATTGAAAAGGTGATTCCCGGAATTTTAGAAAACCTTTCACGCACCTCGCGCTGCAGCACAAACTGGTTTTTTCGCCCTGTGTTTCGCTCCTTGAGCTTGACATACAATAAGCCGTCCCGCACCGTACCGCTGTCACCGGCACCGATTGTGGCATAGGTATGATCGATATCCTTAAATTCCTTCAGGCTGTTCAATATCTCATTGAGACGGTTTTCCGTCTCAGCCATGGAGGCATCGGGCGCAGTCTTGAAGGAAACCTGAAACTCCCCCTTGTCGTAGAGCGCCATGAAGGACGACTCCAATGTGCTGAAGATACCTATTCCGCTGACAAAGGCTGCCAAGGCAATACCCATGATAATTTTGCGGTGATCCAGCGCCCAGCCGATCAATTTCTTGTACCTATCTGCGTTTGTATCAAACCAGCTGTTGAACTTTTCCAGCAGGGCGGCGATCCCTTTACGACGCCCCTGCATATGGATGGACGGATCGTACCAGCGTGAGGAAAGCATGGGGTCCAGAGTAAACGAGACCAGCAGCGAGACCAGCACGGCAAAGGCCACACTGATACCGAACTGGTAAAAGAAACGCCCCACGATCCCTTTCATAAAAGCCACCGGAACAAATACAGCCACGATGGACATGGTTGTGGCAAAGACCGCCAGACCGATTTCGGCCGTACCGAAGCGGGCGGCTTCCATATGGCTCTTGCCCATTTCCAGATGTCGCACAATATTTTCACGCACAACAATGGCGTCGTCGATCAGCAGACCGATGGCCAGGGAAAGTGCCATCAGGGTCATAACATTCAGGGTCATCCCTAGAGAATTCATGATGATAAAGGTTGAAATTACCGAAATGGGGAGCGTCACACCCGTAATTACA
>JBGSQR010000202.1:0-16456 GCA_041737975.1 Geobacterales bacterium
GGCCTGGGCCAGCTGGAATTATCTGATTCCCGAAACAGATGGCGATGGTGTAGCGGTGACCTATTGGATGAACAAGCTGCAGTCCCTGCAGGCGCCGGTTGATTTTTGCGTAACACTCAACAGTCCTGAAGCGATCGCACAGGACAAGTCCATTAAAAAACTTGTCTACCATCACCCGGTCTACTCTGCGGCGGCTTTTTCTGCACAGAAGAGGCGCAGTGAAATCAACGGCGTTAACCGGACCTGGTTCTGCGGAGCATACTGGGGTTACGGTTTCCACGAGGACGGAGTCAACAGCGCACTGGCTGTTTGTGAGCAGTTCGGCAAAAAACTCTGATGGAAAGCTGCCTGTATAAGGGTTCAGTCGGACATCGCCGCCTGGTGCCGGTCAATAACGAATTCCGTTACAGCCTGTTTTTTGTTTATCTGGACCTGGCCGAACTGGACACGGTTTTTTCAGATCGTCTGCTCTGGTCGGTGGAAACATTCAACTGGGCCACTTTCCGGCGCAGTGATCACATCAAGCCGGGTGTAGGAACACTTGATTCGGCTGTGCGCGATGTAGTGGAAACACAGCTTGGCTGGCGACCGGTCGGGCCGATCCGGATTTTGACCCATCTGCGTTATCTGGGTTACTGTTTCAACCCGATCAGTATTTATTACTGCTATGGCAATGATGGAAGAACATTGCAGGCCATTGTTCCTGAAGTCCACAACACACCCTGGGGCGAAGAATATCTGCGGGCACTTGATGTCAGTAAAAGCATAAAAGACGGCGCCTGGCACGTCTTTGACCTGGAGAAGGAATTCCATGTTTCTCCGTTCATGCCGATGGAGATCGATTATCAGTGGCGTTTTTTTGAGCCGGCTGAGAAGCTGGCCGTGAGAATGGAAAGCCGCCGGCAGGGTGAACAGTTGTTTTGGGCTCAGCTTGATTTGGAACGTCTTGCCATGACCACGGTCAATATGTCCGCATTGCTGGTGAGATGGCCAATCATGACCGCCAAGGTTATAGCGGCCATCTATTGGCAGGCGTTGAAAATAGTGATTAAAGGAGTAAGGTTCTGCCCGCATCCGGCAGAAAACAAGATCAGGAAGGGGAGGTATCACCCTTGAACGGCGAAGAACAGATTACACCGGAATATGCCAATTCAATGGAGTCTTCATCAGGCCTTATGGCTAAGCTGATGCGGGGCATTGTATTTAAAAGCATGGCTGCCATCAGCTACGGCAGGGTTATGTTTATTGAAGCCGGGGAGCAGGTACAGTTCGGAAGATCAGGACCCGAACCGGCCGCCTGCATTTCAGTTAATGACCCGGTCTTTTATCGCATGATTGTGGCCGGAGGAAGCCTGGGGGCAGCAGAGGCATATCTGCAGGGAATGTGGGATTGCGATGATCTGCCGGCGCTGATTCGTATCATGGTCAGAAATCAGTCGGCACAAAATGGACTTGAAAGCGGTCTGGCCAGCTTCTTTTCCGGTTATCAGCGTCTGCTGCACCTGCTGAATGACAATACCCGCAGCGGCAGCCGCAAAAACATTGCAGCACACTATGATCTGGGCAACGACTTCTATCAGCTGTTTCTGGACCCGACCATGGCATATTCAAGCGGTTATTTTGAAACCCCTCACAGTACGCTGGAGGAAGCTTCAAAAGCCAAATTTGACATGATCTGCAGAAAGCTTGAACTCAAGCCTGGAATGACACTGTTGGAAATCGGCACCGGCTGGGGCGGCTTTGCAATGTATGCAGCTCAGAATTACGGCTGCCATGTGACAACAACGACAATTTCATCACAGCAGCATGCCTATGCCGAGCAACTGTTTGAAAATAGCGGCATGTCCGGCCGGATTTCGCTGCTAAAACAGGATTACAGAGACCTGAAGGGGAGTTTCGATCGTCTGGTTTCCATCGAGATGATAGAAGCGGTTGGTCACAGACATCTGCCGGATTTTTTCAGGGTTTGCAGTGAAAGGCTTAAACCTGACGGAGCGGCTTTGATTCAGGTGATTTCCATGCCGGATCAAGCTTACGAAAAATACCTTAAGAAACCGGAATTTATAAACCGCTATATCTTTCCAGGCGGCTGTTGCCCTTCTTTGACAGCCATGTCTTCTGCTGCAGCGGCCTCTACTGATTTCAGGCTGACAGGGCTGGAGGATATTGCCGGGCACTATGCCCGGACTCTGC
Source organism: Geobacterales bacterium (assembly GCA_041737975.1). GTDB lineage: Bacteria > Desulfobacterota > Desulfuromonadia > Geobacterales > Pseudopelobacteraceae > JBGSQR01. Next base: position 2,194 of record JBGSQR010000202.1, read on the forward strand.
GAGAGTGGCGCTGCAATTTCCATGGCACCCTGGACAGAGTCAAGTCACTGGGATATCCGGAGCGTTTCATTCGCATGTGGGATTTTTACCTCTGTTACTGTGAGGGGGCCTTTGAAGAGCGTTTCACCGGCTGCCTGCAGCTGGTGTTTGCAAAGCCGGGCTACCGGCCAGTCTCAAAGCCGGTACACAAGGAGTTGTAACGTGTTCAGAAATATCTGCAATGCCATACTTTTTCAGGCGGCCTGGTTTGCGGCGGTGCTTGGCGCAGGCAAGGGCATGCCATGGCTCGGTACAGCCGTGCTTCTGCCGGTTCTGGCGATCAATCTGTACCTGATTGACAAGCCGCGCAGTGAACTGCTGTTGATCGTCTCAGCCGGAATTTTAGGTTTTATATTTGATACGGCGCTGGTTGCTGCCGGAATATTCACACCTGTGACGTACCTGCTGCCGCCACCGTTCAGCCCCGTCTGGATGATCGGTCTCTGGCTGAATTTTGCTGCCTCACTGAATGTTTCGCTGGGGTGGTTGCGCGGTAAATACCTGCTGGCTTCATTGTTCGGGGCTGTGGGTGGTCCGCTGGCTTATTACAGCGGAGGCAAATTGGGGGCCACTGTGACTCTGCCCGATCTGCAGGGGATCATTGTTCTGGCCGTAGGCTGGGGTGTTCTAACTCCGCTGCTTTACTGGCTGGCGGCATATTTTAGAGGCAGGGACTTGGGATTGGGGACTAGGGACTAGGGACTGGGCAAAGCTTTGTTTTTCTGTTTTATGAAAATAGGAGTCAAAATGTTTAAAAGAATCACTCTTGCAATATGCTCGCTGTTTGTTGCTGCCTGTGCCGGTGAGAGACCGAAAGATCTGGGTGTGCGGGACGGTATGCTCAAGGGTTGCCCCTCATCGCCCAATTGTGTCTCCAGCCAGGCCGTTGATGAAAAACATCGCATTTCACCTCTTGTTTTCAAGGGGGCACCGGATCAGGCTTTTTCCAGGCTGAAACAGACGCTTGTTTCCCGCAGTGATACAACAGTAACCGAATCTACAGCTGAATACCTGAGGGCCGAGTTCCACACCAGAATCGGTTTTATCGATGACGGTGAATTCCTGCTGGATCGCAGTCAGTCCCTGATTCATGTCCGTTCTGCTTCGCGACTGGGTTATTCGGACCTGGTAAAGAATCGCAGCCGCATGGAAGAGATTCGGCAGCAGTTTAATGGGCAGGGGGCAAGTCAATGAGAGTGGCAAGTTTGCTAAGAAAGCTTTTCTGTCTGTCGATTGTTTCTGTCATGCTTTTAAGCGGCAGCAACAGCCATGCCCGGACTTTTGAAAAAACCGAATTCAGCGACCGGATAACGGTCGGTGATCAGAAGCTGCCGCTGCACGGTGTGGCCCTGATGCGCTGGCTGAAAACCCTGCGGGTCTATGTTGCGGCCCTGTATCTGCCGGAGGGCACTAAGCCGGAACAAGTGCTGGAGGATATTCCCAAACGGCTGGAAATCAGCTACCTGATGTCATTCAAATCCACAGATTTCGGTAAAGGGGCAGAGCCTGTGCTGGTGCGCAATAATTCACCGGAAGCGCTGGCCGCTCTGCGCAAGCGGATTGACAGGTTGAATGCCGCATATAAAGAGGTCAAGCCGGGTGACCGTTATTCTCTGACATACCTGCCTGGTCGCGGAACCGAACTGGCCCTGAACGGGACTCCGATAATCACCATTGAAGGGGCTGATTTTGCAGCAGCATATTTTGGTGTCTGGCTGGGCAGGGAACCGTTGGATGATAATCTGAAAGCGGATTTGTTGAAAAAAAGATGATTAGTTATAAAGGATAAAAACAGTTCCCTCTCCATGAGGGAGAGGGCTAGGGTGAGGGGGAAATGTTGATGTATATGGCACTGCTGCCCCCTCATCCGGCCTTCGGCCACCTTCTCCTTTAGGCCATCTGGAGGTCCTCAGGGAGAAGGAATGAAAAAATAACCCTTAAAGTGGCGAGGCAAATGATGACAGTGTTTTTGCTGACCGGTGGTGCGGTCCTTTTATATATGACAACCTGGTTTGCATTTTCGCTTCTGTTAAAGCGTAATGACATTGCTGATATCGCCTGGGGCATGGGATTTGTTTTTGCAGCTGTTGTTTCACTGGCTGCCGGTGGTTATTTTGCCCCGCGTGCGCTTTTGGTGTCGCTGCTGGTGTTGATCTGGGGGCTGAGGCTTGCTCTGCATATCCACGCCCGTAACCGTGGCCGTGGTGAGGATAAACGTTACAAGCAGTGGCGCGAAGAGTGGGGGAAATGGTTTTACCCCCGTTCCTTTCTGCAGATTTACATGCTGCAGGGGGTTTTACTGGTTATTGTCTCAGTGCCGGTAATTACCATTAACGCTTCAACGACCACACCATTCAGCTGGCTGGATTTTACAGGAGTAGCGGTCTGGCTGATTGGTATCTGCTGCGAGGCGGTTGGTGACTGGCAACTGCTGCGCTTCATGCGCAATCCTGCCAACAAGGGAACTCTGATGACTACCGGATTATGGCGTTACAGCCGCCACCCCAACTATTTCGGCGAAGTAACGCTCTGGTGGGGTATTTATCTGATTGCTCTGGGGATTCCAAACGGCTGGCTGACTATTATCGGCCCTATTACGATTACATTTCTGATCCTGAAGGTTTCCGGTATACCGATGCTGGAGAAACATTATGAGGGCAGGGCAGATTTTGAGGAATACAAGCGGCGCACCAGCGCCTTTTTTCCGCTGCCGCCAACAGAATAAACCTATAAAAAACATTTGGTAATGCAAAGCCGCAACCAAAAGTAGGTGCCTTTAGGCAAGAACGCTAAGAAAACCGTAAACTAATCAAAAACAAACGATTCACCTGTTTGGTGAGTTAATTATTGTCTTTATGCAGCTGACTTTCTTTGCGTCTTAGCGTCTTTGCGTGAGACGAATTGCCGGTTTTAGGAAAAAGGAGAACATTATGTGGCACTATACCAAACTTTTTATGGCAATGATTCCATTCATGCTGCTGCTGGACTATATCTGGATCGCCAGACTGATGCAGGGATTTTATATTGCGGAACTGGGTTCCTATGCCAGAGTCAGGGGAGCGGTGATCGAACCGGTCTACTGGGCGGCACTATTGGTTTACATTGCCCTGCCGCTGGGAATAATGCTGTTTGCCCTGCCGCGCGTTAATCCGGACAACATGTTCATGTCGGCACTGGGTTGGGGCGCCCTATTCGGCCTGATCGTCTATGTTGTTTATGACATGACCAACATGGCCACGCTGGAAAGCTGGTCGGTAAAAATGACAGTGGTGGATATCGGCTGGGGTTGTTTCCTGTGTGGTACTTCGACTGTTTTTGCCGCCTATGTGGATAAGTGGCTGAAGTGATGTGACCGTGGAAACCTCTATTGAAATATCAGCCTCTGCTTCGGCGGCCTGGGAGCTTCTGACCGATACTTCCTGTTTGCCAGAGTGGGGGCTATCCATTACTCAGGTGAAATGTGGACAGCAACATATTTCACAAGGGACTTCAGGAAGTGTAAAAACTGTTTTCGGTTTCTGGCTGCCATTCAGAATTGTTTCCTTCGAGGCAGACCGAAGCTGGAGTTGGACCGTGGCGGGTTTAATGGCGACAGGGCATGTGGTCGAATCTATCGGGCCGGAGAAATGTCGCGTAATATTCAGTGTGCCGCTATTGACGACGCCGTATCTGTTTGTTTGCAAGTTGGCTTTAGTCAGACTTAAAAGGATTCTGGAGTATAAATCCATTTAAGTATTTGAATTTCGTCGCGTTCGTTGAGCCGTTGCGTGAGTAATTGCCGTTTTAAGGATTATTTGACGCGGGTAAAAGGGTTTGGTGCTATGGGATACCCGCCTATTGATGGGCCTGGCGGGGTTACAGTTGGTTGGCCAGCAGGTACAAATATAAACTTCCAGTCGCTGTATTTCTCCTTGCCAGCCAGGTCTTTCAGGTTATCCGGGAAATTATCCACCTTGAGCGGTTTGTCCGGACTGCTGCTGGCAACTCCGATAATGCCTTTAATCGGGTCACGGATAATCACCCAGTCTTTGTCCGTAACAGGGTCGGTGTACATGCGTCTCAGATAGCGTTTTCTATCAACGGTCCTCGGGTCTTCAAGCAGATGTTTAAGGTCGGTAAGTGGTGTTGCAACCTGTTGAATCTGCCCAACAGACTTAGCTGGTGTATTCCAGGCCGTAATCGCATCTTTGATCTGACTTCCACGAAAAATCAGTTCCGCTTCCTTCTCCCTTTTCATGATTGTCTGCCACGACTGACCGATTGCACCCAGCATGATCCCCATGATTACAATCAGAATAAGGGCCATCAGGTAGGTAAAGCCTTTGTTACTGAGTATGTTTTTTTGCAGGTTATTCATGCATCACCGGTTGCTATTGAAGCTTGCCTGATTCTTTCGTCACCATGACCGTATCAAAACCCTGCTTTGCCGCGCGCAGTAAAATGGCGCTATAAACATCATCAGCCATAACTGGGGTACGGCTTAAAACCCAGAGATACTTTCTGTCAGGTGTACCGACAACAGCATATTCATAATTATTGCCCAGCTCGATAATCCAGTAGTCGCCGCGAAACGGCCAGAAAAAAGAGACTTTGAGCCTGGCATTTGAAACGCTGTCAACCACCCATGCCTTACCTTTAGCCTGCCGCAGGCGGCCGTCTTTCATGTCCCGACAACTGTTGACAACTTCAATGTCACCGTCATCCCGTAATGAATATTCTGCCGCACTTCCTACGCACCCTTCCTGAAAACTGTTTGGCAGGCGAGCGATCTCGTACCATTTGCCAAGATACAGGCATAACTCCACACGTTCAACAGTTTGCAGCGGAAGAATTGTGGCGCCAGCCTGGGCAAAGCCAGCAAAACCAAAAACAAGAAGCGCTACCGCTTTGATAATTAATTTTAGCCGCATGCGTGATACCACGTCCTTTTTCAAACTCATTTTAAAAAATCAAATTCAGTAACATCCTGGAAACCGTTCACCATGTTGATTCGTTCTATGCGAACCTTAAACAAAGCGGCTTCCTGAGAGCGGGCAAAATCGCTCAGGTGCGGGTGACGGGCCAGATATATTTCCAGTGCTGAATCCCTTTCAGCACCGGTCAACTCTCCGGCTGCTCCAATTAAAGTCGCCGCTGCAGCCTGTCTGAAATCCTCCACCTGATTGCTGCGGTTGTCAATCAGCAGCGCCACCTGTCCGTTGCTGACCAGATTGTCGAATTTATGGGTTGCACGTGGTGTTGCGAAATACAGGTGGCGAAGGTCAGTCGTGAGGGCAACTGCCACCAGGCTGGCGTAGGGAGTTGTGCCGGCGGCTGTGGCAAGTACGGCCAGTGGCTGGCTATGGCAAAGATTCTCCAGAATGTTATGGTTATTCATTTGCAAATTTCCCCTTAGGATTCTATCAGTTTGGTCAATATTGATATTTTAGCTCAAAAGTAGTTAATTGATTGGTCTGCTCTGCACCAGCCACAAGATTGAGGTTGGATGTCCTTTCAATGCTGAAGCTTATTTTTGCATCAATATCACTGGATACGGGCAGATTCCAGAAAATGCGGCCCGCGTGTTTGCGCTCTATTGCCTGGCCAGGCATGCGGCTTGCCATGCCTCGGTTGGTATAGATATATTCCAGTGCCAAATTGTTGCGAGCGCCAAACCAGTGGCTGTAGCGTGAAAAGAAGTCCTGTGTTGCCCCGCCCTGTGAGTGGCCGATGGGCAGGTTCTTATAGATGTAGCCTCCAGGGAATGTGCCATTTGTATAAAGGATCTGGTTGCCCTGGAAAAACTCAAAGCGGAAATCATCGCGACCATTTTCTGTCAGCCTTGGAATGTAGAATCCGGCAACATAGCTTTCAACTATCGGCCAGAAGCCGGCTGTATCTTCACCTGAGAACTCTCCGTAAAGTTCTGTGTTACGCAGCCAGGGAATCCGGTAGCGAGCTTCAAAACCCGCTAGGCCGTTGGAGTTGTCGGCATTGGTGCCGCCAATCAGGCCGCGCAGGGTGTCACCAATACTATTGTTGACGCCCGGTCCTCCGACCTGCCTGCCAAGGTTGAAGCCGATTTCAAGATTGTCAGTCGGTTTGATGGACAATTTGAAAGCATAAAACCAGGGTTGACGCACCACACCGCCCGTATCGGTTTTCTCAAAGCGTGATCCGATCAGGGCATACTTGACGGCGCCGATATACTTCACATTGAAAGGTTCGGGACTGGAAAGTTTAACCTGGGTAAAATTCTCTGCGTTATTAGTCAGGGTGACGTTGCCGCGATAGCCCAGTCCCAACCAGTTTTCATCCTTGCCAACTTCCAGTTCCAGCCAGTCCCCGCCCAGTTTGATATACCCGCGATTAAGACTCAGAGTCGTATCCGAATCTGTTCGAGAGTAAAGTATTGTCGGTTCAATAAGTCCGCTGATCTTATCAGAAATATATCCTTCTGCTGCCCAGCGGATTTCTCCATTATGGCCATTTTTATAGGAAGCACCATTGTTGTTTTCAGATAAAGGAGTCCCTTCACTACCGCGTTGTGTTGCATAAGCGTCCGGGGCATTGATTGGCCGCAGTCCTGAGCCGATGCCAAACACACCGTCATTGCCAGGATCATGCACATTACGTTGATAGTTACGCGGAGTGCCATCCAGATAAACATAACGCATCCGTAATGATGCTATCGGGTTGAAGTCAAAAAGCTGCGGTTTCTGGTCTGGGTTCTGCTTTAAGGAGATTTCACGTGGAATGAGTTCACGCAAACGGCTGATCAATTCAAATGCAAATAAGGGAGGAGATGATTTTGTGTCATCCAGATGGCTCTCTGCTTCCAGGACCAGTCTGGCGGCTTCAGCCTTGCTGAAAGGCTTGATGCCCTTGATGTCGGTCTTGATAAACCCCAATCCGGCCAGCTTGTCCAGATAGTTGTAGATCTGGCTATCAAGTGGAATATTGGCAGTGGAAAGCATTGCGGCGTTTGCCGGACTGAAATTCAACAACAGGGCTAGAGCAATGGCTGTCATTGTTAGCAACGGAGTAATAAAATAATTTTGGATTTTGGATTTTGAGTTTTGGATTAAGTCCAATTGTTTTTTTTGTAGCAGGGCTTCTATCATGTTTCTCCAAAGAGCATTCAAAATTAAGAATTCAAAATTGCCTTTTATTGCTTTCTGATCGGCAGAACTTTTGCTTTTCCTGTAGTTTCATCGGTTGGGAAAAGATCCGGACGAACACGCTGAAAAGTATGTGGTGCTTCGCCTGGGAAACTGTAGGTTGGTTTGAATTCCGGTACAAGTCTTTTAAGTGATTCAATCAGTTCGCAAATATCATTTGAACGAGCAGCAGCAGAAATCAGCTCCAGTTCAGATTCGACAGGTGCCATTTCAATCTTTACCGACGCCAGCAATCTGATCTTCTGGTGCGTCGTAGGCATAATTCCTTCACCATCAATTAACAGTTCTTCAAATAGCTTTTCTCCGGGGCGAAGACCGGTAAAGACTATGTCAATGTCCTCATATGGTGTCAGGCCTGATAATCTTATCAGCTCTTCAGCCAGATCGACTATTCTTACAGGTTCTCCCATATCCAATACAAGTATTTCACTGCCATTGCCCATACTGCCGGCTTGTAAAACCAGTTGGGTTGCCTCTGGGATCGTCATGAAATAGCGGATGATACGCTTGTCAGTCACGGTTATCGGACCACCCTTGGCAATCTGTTCCTTGAAAAGCGGTATCACACTACCATTACTTCCCAGAACATTTCCGAATCTGACCGTGGTAAACTTGGTGGGACTGGTGCGTGACAATGCTTGAATATAAATTTCCGCAGCACGTTTTGTTGCTCCCATTACATTAGTTGGATTAACCGCCTTGTCCGTGGAGATCATAACAAAATGCTGTGCTTTGAAACGATTAGCGGCATTGGCAATATTTATGGAGCCAAAAATGTTGTTCAGCACCGCCTGCGCGGGATTGTATTCCATCATTGGCACATGTTTGTATGCGGCTGCATGAAAAACAACCTGAGGTGTAAACTCTTCAAAAACCAGTTCAACCAGATTTTTGTCTCTGACATCGGCAATCATCGGAAGAATGCGCAGTTCGGGAAAAGCGGCAGTAAGTTCTTTTTCAATTTCATAAAGCGGAGTCTCGGCCTGATCCAGCAGAATAAGTTTAGCTGGCTTGAACAAGGCAACCTGCCGACAAATTTCGCTGCCGATGCTACCGGCAGCACCGGTAATCAGAACCCGCTTTCCGGTCAGGTAGCCACCGATCAGTTCCTTATCCATTGCAACCGGTTCACGACCGAGCAAATCTTCAATTTCCACATTTTTGATCTGTGAAATAGATAGTGTACCGTCAATCAGCTCACCAATACTTGGCAGGGTTTTAAATGTAACATTAGCATTTTTGCACGAGTCGACAATGTTGCGTATAGCCTTGGAATCTGCCGAAGGCATGGCAATAATTACATCTTCAATTTCATTTATCCGTATGATTTCCTTCAGTTTTCTGGTTGAGCCAAGCACGCTGATACCATGCAGTTTCATCCCTTTTTTATCTGGGTCATCATCAATAAAGCCAATTATATTATAGGCTGTATGGGGATGACGGCGGATCTCTTTGAGTAACAGGCTGCCGGCCTCGCCTGCGCCAACAATGACTGAGCGAGGCCCGCTACAGCTTCGTCTTACGATATAACTTTCACGGTAGATGCGCCAGATCAGACGGCTGGCTGCAAGCATGGTGAACAATAAAATCCAGTCCAGCAGGAAAATTGAGCGGGGAATAGGTGTGAATTGACGCAAGAAGAAAACTGAGGCAACAGCAAGAATTGAGGCGATTGTAACGCCTTTAAATATTTCTATTCCGTCCTGCAGTGATGCATAGCGCCACATACTTTGATAAAAACCGATGGAAATAAATACAAGAGGTTTTACAAGCAGAACAACTATAAGACATTCCCAGAATAGTGAAAGTGTGTCTGCAGGAATTGAAAAATCGAAACGCAGCAGGAAGGACGAACAGAGGGCTATGGCTATCAGTAACAGGTCACTAACAAAAACAATTGATCTTCGTTTGTTGAACATAGATGGTTCCAGCCTCTGCAGGATAGAATGCTTTTTAGTTATACAAAATTTAACTTATCATAGCATTAAACAGGGTTCAATTTAAAGCTGTTAATGTAGTGTTGGTCGCCCCGTATTGATTTGTCTGTCATCAATTGGTTCTGTAAATGTATTTCTACCCTCACAACCTATCTCAAACAATCATGAATATCAATCGATCAGTTTTGTGTCAAATTTCAGCTTGTGATTGTCTCAGTTGGTTTGTATCAAGTTGAGACAAAGTCTCAGCGCTGAACCGGATGGAAGGATGCTGAATTGATAAACTAACGAAATTATTATGTTTATATTTTAGGTGTTAGCGGCATGATTCTTGGATGATTCATTAAACATGATAATAAAAAACCCACAATATGCGTCACAGCAAGCCGAGGGCCAGCAGGATCCCCATCGGGTTTTGATTGTTGACGATGAACACGCGATCTGTTTTGCCTATAGCAGACTGCTGGAGAGTGAGCGTTTTGGGTTTGACATCTGGGACAGTGTTGAAGCTGCAATGGAACTTTTAAAGTTGAATCAGTACTTTGCCGTAATTTCAGATGTGCGTTTTGCCGGATCCGATAATGCGGATGGGGTTTATCTTGTTACATGTGTTAAAAATCTTCAGCCACAGGCAAAGGTGATCCTTGTAACCGGATACGGCAGTGAAGAGTTGAAAATAACAGCAGAAGAACTTGGGGTTGCTCACTACCTGGAAAAGCCGGTTGAGCCTTCATTGATCCTGTTTATGTTGCGGGCGTTGCATCTGATTGCAGACGAAGAAGACGAAAATTTTAAAAGTCTGTTACTGGAAAAAACTTTTATGTAAAGTATGGTATGGTTGTTAAACTGGAAATCAAATAATTAAATGGAGGAACACTGATGAAATTTGCTGCAAAAACCATAAGTCTTTTTACTGTGCTGCTGACCGGAACAACCCTGTTTGCAGCCGAACCGTCTGCAATGAACGATGACCAGAAAACATTATACGCCATAGGGCAATCAGTCTCCCGTTCACTGGCTGTTTTTGAACTTACTCCGGCTGAATTTGATGTTGTGAAACAGGGATTGTCCGATGCACAGGCCGGTAAAAAAGAAGTTGATTTGACAGCCTATAACAGCAAAATTCAGGATTTGGCCAAGGCCCGGCGTAAAGCAGCCGGTGAAAAGTTGGCAGGTGCCGGTAAAGAGTTTTTAGAGAAAGCCGCCAAAGAAAAGGGTGCCGTGAAAACAGCTTCCGGCATGGTCTATACATCCATGGTGGAAGGGAAGGGTGCATCACCCAAATCAACGGATGTGGTCAAGGTCAATTATCGTGGCACATTGATCGATGGTAAAGAGTTTGACAGTTCCTACAAGCGCGGCAAGCCGCTGGAGTTCAAGCTGGATAACGTTATTAAATGCTGGATTGAAGGCGTGCAGTTGATGAATGTCGGCGGAAAGGCAAAGATGATTTGCCCGTCCGAACTTGCCTATGGCGATAAAGGGGCAGGTGAAATGATTTTGCCCGGCGCAACACTGATGTTTGAAGTAGAACTGCTGGACATTAATCCTGCAGCAGTTGCAAAACCATCGACCGGAAAGCCAATAACTGCTGTTCCGCCTGTTCCAAAGGTACCGGCTAAAAAATAGGCTTAATATAATTGAGCTTTCGTTGTCCCTGAAGGGATAAACTGTAATCTTCAACCTATAAAAGCAGTTGATCACGCAAAGCCGCAACCAAAAGTAGGTGCCACTAGGCAAGAGCGCTAAGAAAATCTAAACGTATCAAAAAAACGATACACCCTTTGCTTTGTTAATTATTGTTTATAAGTAGTTGACTCTCTTTGCGGCTTAGCGTCTTTGCGTGAGACGAATTTCTGATTTTATGCTCGATCTCTTTCGACGGGAGTTTTATCCCCCGCCATCATAACAGGTAAAAAATGAAAATATTTGCAGCTTTTATATTATTTGCTTTATTGATCATCCCCCCCTCCGCTCAAGCCCAATCAATAAAACCTGCCGACCTCTCCAAATCCGAATTATCCATAGTGGGAGAGCGTATGTACCGCGAAGGTCTCCTCCCATCCGGCAAGCCGATGGATGGGTTTATTCGTGGAAACGTTACGGTGGACAGCAAGGCTTACCCTTGTGCCGGTTGTCATCTACGTGCCGGAATCGGCTCTTTCGAAGGTGGCGTAATTATTCCTCCCACAGCGGGTAAAAAGCTTTTTAAACCATATCGCCGTCCGCCATCAATGGGGGATAAAGCTGTTAAGAGCGAAGGATATGTTTATGAAGGCAATATGGTTGAGCGACCGGCTTACAGCAGGGAAACACTGGCAAAGGCCTTGCGAACCGGCATAGACTCATCAGGCCAGACATTTAATGATGTCATGCCCCGCTATCGGCTTTCAGACAGTGACATGTCCATTCTGATCAGTTATCTGGAACAGCTCTCTGCTGAATTCTCCCCCGGAGTCGATGCCAATCAGTTCAGGTTTGCCACAATAATTTCCGATGATGTAAGTCAGGAAGACCGTCAGGCGATGCTTGGTCCGATCAAGACCTTTATTGCCAGAAAAAACCAGCAGATGGGCATGTATGAAGAATTTCTGAAATTCGGCTATTATCCGACGCCGGAGATGCAGTTTGCTTTCCGCAAGGCTTCGCTGGATGTCTGGGAGTTGAAAGGAAAACCGGAATCCTGGCCTAAGCAACTGGCTGATTACTACGCTAAAAATCCTGTGTTTGCTGTTCTTGGCGGCATATCAAACAGTGACTGGAAACCTGTTCATGATTTTTGCGAGAGCCAGCGCCTGCCATGCCTGTTCCCGATTACTGATTACCCGGATGTTTCCGAAACCGGCTGGTATACCTATTATTTCAACAAGGGCTATTATCAGGAAGGAGAAGCGGTTGCCAGTTATCTTAACCGTCTGGAGGCGCTCCCTGCTGCATCAAGGATACTTCAGATAGTGCAGGAATCTGCTGCGGGCAAAGCGCTCGCAACCGGTTTCCTGAAAAACTGGAAAGATCTTGAGCGTCCTGAGATTACAACAATTACGCTTTCTAAAACTCAGCTGCTGGATCAATCCATTTTGGAGAGTCTGACTGCAAAGCATAAATCAAAAATACTGATCCTCTGGGCAGATGAAGCTGTTTTAAAGGAATTGCCCAAAATAACTCCAAAATTGGGCTCCAGCGGAATGGTTTTCATGTCATCCAGCTACCTGGGTAAAAACACGGCTACCATGGCTGAAGCGGTTCGAAAGTCAGTTTACCTGACATACCCATACCGACTGACACCATATGTGGGTGCTAAAACAGGCGGTTTTGCTGCGCCTGTACCTATGTTGACGACCACTAAAGATCTTGGTGATCGAAGAATTGAATCACGGAGTACCTCCATACTGCAGCAGGTCGTTTTACAGGGGCTGTTCCTGATCTACGGCAACCTGCACCGCGACCACCTGCTGGATACCATGAGCATACAGATGGATGGGATTTTGAGGGATTATGAGCGGATCAGTTTTGGCACCGGACAGCGCTATGTCTCCAGGGGGTGCTATATTATTCAATTGGGCGCGGGTGCTGAGCCGGAGCTGATTCCGCGCAGCGGATGGGTTATTCATTGATGTTTTGAAGCAAATGGATTTGATCAGACACAGCGAACGAGCGAAATAAAAGATTTAATCAAGGCATTTATCACGCGAAGCCGCAAAGACGCGAAGAAAGACATAAGTATTAATTCCATTTTTCTGATCTGATTTTCACAAGTTTACTTTCTTGGTGGGTTAAACCATTTTTTCGTCTTTCTCTGCGGCTTTGCGTCTTAAGTGAGCAAAGCGAACGGGCGAGACAAAAGACTTTAAACCAAGCTTTTCTCACGCGAAGCCGCAACCAAAAGTCGGTGCATCTAGGCAAGGCGCAAATAAAAGCATTAAACCGGTAGAGTCAGGTTTTGATTTACCCCTAAAATATTGTTGTTGACCTTCTTTGCGGCTTTGCGTCTTAAGTGAGCAAGGCGAACGAGCGAGACAAAAGACTTAAAACAAGGCATTTATCACGCGGAGACGCAAAGAACGCGGAGGAAACCAAGACTAAAAGTTCAAAGTTTTTTTGGTTAAACCAAAACTTTCCTATTTTGACTTTCTTAGCGGCTTTGCGTCTTAAGTGAGCAAGGCGAACGAGCGAGACAAAAGACTTAAAACAGGCATTTATCACGCGGAGACGCGAAGCCGCAAAGAAAAGCAGAAAAGCGATAACACACAGAATCATCTGTTTGATTTTACCCCTTTTTAGTTTTTGACTTTCTCCGCGGCTTGCCTAGAGGCACCTACTTTTGGTTGCGTCTTAAGTGAGCAGGGCGAACGGGCGAGATAAAGACCGGTAGATTGATTTTTCTAAACAGGTATTGCATCAAGTCTTGAGACAAAAGTCTCATCTTGAGACTGAAATGAGACTGATTAGCTCTTGTTTGGCCTCCCCACTATTGTAATTTCGAGTATTTACCTTAATGCCGTGATTTGGCATGCTATCTGCTACACTATTTAAATGCTCAACAATAGTTCGCATAGTTGTTTCAAATACAAATAGGTATAACACAGTTTATTAGAACAAATCAGAAAGGAGAACAAAATGAAGAATCAGAAATCAACCGCAAAAGTTTTCATTGTAATGATAACAGCAATGATGTCGTTGTCAGCCAGCCTAGCTTTTGCAGCAAAGCCTGCTCCGTTGTCACCGGAGTTGGCAGCCAAGAGGGAGATGGTTCGCAAGCAGGAAGAACAACGCATCACTCCTGAAAAAAGGAAGGCAGCTGTAGAAGCACTCAAAGCTGAGAGGCTGAAAGTTTACAAGGCCAAACAGGATGCCGAGGCAGCAAAAGCTGTAGCTCCCATAACCCCGGAAAATAAGTAGTTTAATATAAGGAGACAACATGAAAACTCTAAAAAAGTTTGACATGCGGCGATTCGCAACGGCTTTGGTCACTCTCTGCCTTGCCGGCATGCCGTTGCTGGCTTCAGCGGGTACACCACCTGGTGGGTTGCCGCCGACAAGTCCGAATACGGGCTATCTCGCCCCGGGCGAGACAACCCGTACGCCGGATTACTACACAACCGCCAACTGGGCCAATACCCCCATGCT
>JBGSQR010000008.1:0-2975 GCA_041737975.1 Geobacterales bacterium
ATCTCTCTGCCATGAACTTGAGCATGTATTTGGAAAGCGGATACTGTTCGCGCACATGCCGGAAAAGGTCCGGTCCCAGCACATTTGCAAAATTGCTGAGACCGGGCATGAACTTGGCCACATCCTCACCGTAATCATCAAAGTCGGTGGCAAAGTGGAAGTCTGCACCGGTCTGCATGTATTCGCACAGAAATCCGACAAACTCAGCATTGACAAGTCTTCGTTTGCGGTGGCGTAGTTTTGGCCATGGATCGGGACAGTTAATAAACACAGCACATAAAGATTCTTTTGGGATGCAGCGGGTAATAAAGCTGCGGGCCTCATCACGCACGACGCGCACGTTGTCCAGCCCCATTTTGTCGATCCGCTTGCAGGTTTTCAGGCAGCCCTTGTTATAAAAGTCGAGGGCGATAAAATTCCAGTCCGGGTGCAGTTGCGCCAGATGGGCCACGAAGTCACCTGTGCCACAGCCTATTTCAACAGTCACTGGGTTATTGTTGCCAAAAATGGCGGACCAGTCGGGCATTTCAGTAATTTGTTCGGGTTCAATAAAACGTTTTGAATTAATTGGAATCAGGTTCACAGTGTATGCCTCATTAATGGTAATCGAAATAAAATATCACAAGTTAAGGTCAGAATCACAGCTTTTTGAAATTCAGAATGAAAAACCGGTTGGTTGAAGGTAAACTCTGATTTGTGATTAACTTTTACAGGGCACTATGTTATAGACAAAACAGGGAATAATTGAGGAGAGGATATGGAGATTTTTGGCGGATTCATGGTGATGATCAGTATTATGGGCTTTTTTCTGGCCGTAATATGGCTTGTCATGCCATTTGTGGTTTTTGCAATTAAAGGCAAGGTAGACAGAACCCAGGAACAGGTTTTGGCAATTGAAAACCGCCTGGCGACTATTGAAGAACAATTGGCCATATTGAATCGTAATCATAAAAACTGTTCTGCCGAGACAAAACCAGAACTATCGGAATATTCCGAAATAGAGCAGTAATTCCCATTGTGGTTGCAAAACAAAACTTGCTTAACGGAGCATACACATCAAAGAGGCTTACGGAAATCTCGCAGGATTAAAACAGAGTCAGATCAGCTCGCTGGAGCGACTCTATCGCCGCCGTGTTCAGCCATCGGAATTCTGTTCCCATGAACTGGCAACCCGCCTCGTAGAACTCTCCATAGAAATTCGCCGTCAGATCGGCATACTTGTCAACCGACAGGGCATCGTTGAATATGTAGTTGTTGGTGATGAAAAAGGGTTGGTGATTCCGGAGCTTCGTGAATACCCTCTTGGCAAGCGCACTCTGCGCGGTCTGCGCCTGATTCATACACATCTTCGTAATGAACATATTACGGAAGACGACTTGACGGACCTTTCTCTGCTGCGCCTGGACCTGCTGGCAGCGCTGTTGTTTGCCCCGGGTAAAAATCAGATATCAACCCAGCTGGCCTGGCTGTCCCCATCCCAGAGCGGCTCCTCCTGCATCACCAATCCGGTTGTTCTTCTGGAAAAGGCCGACATGGAGTTCAACCATTTTGTGGATGAACTGGAAGTTGACCTGGAAAAATCAGCACGGTCGGTCAAGTCGGCCCACGATACCCTGGAACGGGCGATTCTGATCTCCGTAACGGTAGAAGGAACGCGGCACGAAGCCGAGGACTCGATCATTGAGTTGCGTGAGCTGGCCCGTACGGCCAAGATAGAGGCGCTGGATGAGTTTATTCAGCGCCCACGCGCCCTGAATCCCCGTTATGTAATGGGCGAGGGGAAGATGCGCGATGTTGTTATCCGGGCCCTTCAGCGTGGCGCTACAATGCTTATCTTTGATCAGGAGCTTTCTCCGGCCCAGATCCGTTCCATATCGGCCATGACAGAGTTGAAGGTTATTGACCGCAGTCAGTTGATTCTGGATATCTTTGCCAGACGGGCCAAGAGTCTGGATGGCAAGGTACAGGTTGAATTGGCGCAGCTGAAATACCTGCTGCCGCGCCTGACCGGCAGAGGCGTTCAAATGTCACGTCTGATGGGCGGTATCGGCGGGCGTGGACCTGGTGAGACCAAGCTGGAAACCGATCGACGCCGCATCAGAGACCGTATTGCCAGTCTGGAAAAAGAGCTGAAAGAACTTTCCCGTGGGCGTGATCAGCGTCGCCGTCAGAGGGTCAAAGCCGGGGTGCCGATTATCTCAATCGTCGGTTATACCAATGCCGGTAAGTCGACTCTGCTGAATGCCTTGACCAAGAGCGAAGTCTTTACGGAAGACCTGCTGTTTGCAACTCTTGATACTTCCACCCGCCGCCTGAGATTTCCCCGTGAGCGGGAAGTCATCATCACCGACACGGTTGGTTTTATCCGTTCCCTGCCCAAGTCTCTGCTGGGGGCATTTAAGGCAACGTTGGAGGAGATGCGGGATGCTGATCTGCTACTGCATGTGGTTGACTCATCCAATCCGCGTTTTGAAGACCAGATCACCCAGGTGCAGAAGATTCTGGAAGAACTGGAATTGGGAGATAAGCCGCAGCTGCTGGTGTTTAATAAAACCGATCTGCTGACAGAAATGAGGAAGAAGGATACCATCGGTTTCCTCAAGGTAAAACAGCTGGCCAGAACTCGCGGCGGCATCCTGGTCTCCGCACAGGATCGAAAAAGCCTGACTCCGCTGATGAATGAACTGCAGAGGCGCTTCTGGGTGGAAGAGGATGAAAGTCAGGGACTGGGGACTAGGGACTAGGGACTGGTTTGATCTTAACTTTATTTGGAGGATATTATGTCGGGACATGGACATGTGGACCCATCCAACAAGAAAATTGCACTGTTAATCTCCGTGCTGGCCCTGTTTCTGGCCTTCAGCGAAACCTTTGCCAAAAGTGCCCAGACTGCGGCGCTGAGCTATAATATCGAGGCATCCAACCTCTGGTCATTCTATCAGGCCAAGACGATTCGTATGACAACAGTACAGACC
>JBGSQR010000108.1:0-4057 GCA_041737975.1 Geobacterales bacterium
TACCTATCAGGTGGATGCAGGCAAACATTGCCATGCTGACGCCGGTTACTGCCATTACAATTTTTTTGCCGATTGAGCTGCTGAAAAAGTGCATATCTAATCCTTCCTTTACAAGAGTGGTGGACTTTATTGAACACAAAAATAATATAGAATATTTTAAACGCAGGTCTTACACCGAAAACTCCAATTTGGTCGAATTGTAAAATATACTGTAATATTGTCAGTTGTCCAGCAATAGAGTATAAAATTTTACTAATATTTCAATATTTTTCAACACAAAAATATCTAGTAAACAGATAAATTATGAAATATCAAATATTTGCGCTTAGTTATAAAATTACTATCAAATAATATTTTAATGCTAAGCAATGAACGCTTTACATTTGTTTTAATCCAAATACACTATTAAATACTTTTCTATACAAAAACATTACTAATCGAGAGAATCCATGATACCTGCAAGAGTAAACGATCTAACTTCATTTATAGTTATGGATGTACTTGAAAAAGCAAAAGAGATGGAAAGAAATGGAACAAGTGTAATACACATGGAAGTTGGTGAACCAGATTTTGATGTACCAGAATGCGTTAAAGACGCCGTATGCAAAGCGGTTAGAGACGGTCACACTCATTACACTCACAGTCTTGGCATGATTGAACTCCGAGAGACCATCTGCGAGTATTATTGCAACAGATATGGTGTTCGGACTCACCCGGATCAGGTAATAGTAACATCCGGCACATCTCCAGCAATGTTATCACTCTTTTCCGTTCTTTTGAATAAAGACGATGAAGTAATAATTTCTGACCCTCACTATGCCTGTTATCCCAATTTCATCAAATATCTTGAAGGTAAAACAATTACGGTACCGGTATTTGAAGAAGACGGATTCCAATACAGACCAGAAGATATACGAACAAAAATTACTGAAAAAACTAAAGCAATTCTCGTAAACTCCCCCAGCAATCCAACCGGCACGGTATTATCAAAGGAGCGCATGAAAGCCATCAGCACACTCGGTCCTCACATCATATCCGATGAAATATATCATGGCCTGGTTTATGAAGGCGATGAAAACAGTATTCTCGAATTTACAGACCACGCCTTTGTGTTGAACGGATTTTCAAAAATGTACGCTATGACAGGTTTACGACTGGGCTACATGATTGTGCCAAAACCATTTGTCAGAACCATCCAGAAATTACAGCAGAATTTCTTCCTTGCCCCAAACTCTGTGTCCCAGTTTGCCGGAATTGCTGCATTGAAATATGGTCAGCCCGATGTAGAACGCATGAGAGATGTCTATAACGAAAGAAGAAAATTTATGGTTCGCCGTTTGCGAGAAATCGGATTGGGTGTAGCGGTTGAGCCAACTGCAGCATTTTACGTTTTTGCAAATGCCAAACACATCTCGGAAAACTCATATGATCTAGCCTTTGACATTTTGAAAAAAGCACATATCGGAGTAACACCAGGCATCGATTTTGGCAAAGGCGGCGAAGGCTACCTCAGATTTTCATATGCAAATTCAATTGAAAATATTGCTGAAGGAATGAACCGACTGGAAAGATATGTTAAAGAGCGCTTGGCATGAACTGCTTAATTATTATAGATAATTTACCGGTAATACGACAACCCGAACAAAAACTTGCTTGAATTAAGCGGTTCATTTGGTGATGCAGTACCGGCATTGGATATGTGATGATAGCGGTATTCAGCCATCAGGGCAACATCAGGTCTAATAAAATACTGTAAACCACATCCACCTTGATAGGAAAAATCAAGTTTAGTCCCCATTGTTGGAAGACCTAAATCCACAAATAGCACACCGCCACCGGCAAAGACATAAGGCGCAAACTCCTGTAAACCGGTAAATTTCCAACTGCCAAGCATGTAGCCGCCTACCATGGACTTGGCATTATGATCAACAGCCATATGATACGGCAACTCAACCAAAAGTTCATGGCGCCCCTGGTACCAGGCCCCTCTGGCGATCTCGTCTGACAAAAAATAGCCAAACCGTGCAATAGCATCCCACGTCTGCACCTGGGTTCTGGTGGCCCCGAAATATTTATGCGTAATCCCATAGCCTGTTAAAAAACTGTATTCACTATTTTTTGTTACAACAGGACGATCCGCAGCATCTGCTACCGCTACAAAACCCATAATTACAATTGCCAGGACAATTCCTGCGAACCAGCCATAAATATCTACCTTGATACTATAGAGACTCATAGAAGCTCTGCCAGTACGACTTCAAGCTCTCTGGCCGTTGATACAGCCGGCAAACACTTTCCCATGGCGCAGATAGAAACTGAAGGTACAGTGCAATCGCCCAGATGATGAGTAATAACCAGATTATGAACCGGAAGAGCTTTGATCATTTGCAGAAGCTCCAGGATAGTACTGTTTTCCAGACTGCCGCTAAAATCAACTTTGGTTGGTTCATTTTCAAGCATGGCAAGCGCCTGCAAAGATCCGAGATGGGATACAGGGTTTCGTTTAGACTCTTCCAGCGCTGGTGCAAGCAGCAGATGGGCATAATCAATTAAATCAGAACGATCTACCACATGCCCGAGCCGTGCGAAGCATTTGGCGGTCATGGAAAAAGCTGATGGTGTCACACCGTCATGATCAAATGAGGTTCTGCCTGGCATCTGCTCTGCATCAGATCCTGTTTTACTGAACAGGCCACTATCAATATTCCTAAACAGCCGGATCATGTCGTCTGCAAACTCAAGGGCCTGATTCAACCAATATTTGTCTAAAGTTGCTTCGTACAATTCCAGCAGGCCATGGCACATGAAAGCATAATCTTCCAGGAAAGCCGGAGTATCGGATATTTTTCCGGAAAGATAGCTGCGCATCAACCTGCCATCTGGTCTTCGCAAATTAGTAAGGATAAAACTGGCTGCACGGCTGGCCTTGTTTGTATATTCTCTATTTCCACTTACAATTCCACCTCTTGCCAAGGCAGCAATCATCAAACCATTCCAGGCAGTTACGATTTTTTCATCGCGCAAAGGCCTGATGCGCTGATTTCGATGGCTAAGCAGGCTGGAACATAGTTCTTCAAACAACAATCCAAGCTCAGCCGGATCTCGTCCCTCTTTTTTGGAAAATGATGCCAGATCAAGTTGCCTGTTCAGGATGTTGCTGCCTTCAAAATTACCTGCTGCAGTAACATCAAAATAACGACAGATGAGATCAGCATCGCTACCTAGCAAATCAGTAATTTCCTCTTTACTCCATACATAGAAGCGCCCCTCTTCACCTTCAGAGTCTGCATCAAGGGCTGAGAAATAGACACCATCAGCTGACATGAGTTCATTATCCACGAAGCGGAAAATATCGGCAGCCATTTCAAAAAAACGTTCATACCCAGTAGCCTGAAAAGCCTCAATCGCAGCCATTGAAATCATTGCCTGGTCATAAAGCATTTTTTCGAAGTGTGGAGTCAGCCAGTTTTGATCCACAGCATAACGATGCAAACCGCCACCTAACTGATCCCAAACACCACCATGCCTCATCTTTATCAAAGTTTTAAAGGCCATTTCCTGGGCCTTGATATTTTCAACTGCCCCCTGTTCCATCAACCAGCTCAGATAAATTGGCATGGGGAATTTAGGTGCACCGCCAAATCCACCATTTTCATTGTCATATACCGAAGATAGTTGTTCAAAAGCCAGTGCATTCAACATTAACAGTTCAGCACACTCACCGGATGGCTCCTTCCTGATGCCATCCAGAGCATCCAAAATACTACGACTGCTCTGCCTGATTTCTTCAGGCTTTTGTTTCCAGAAAGCAGCAATTTTCGACAACATCTCCATAAAACCACCCATTCCTCCTCTTCCACGTTTGGGCAGATATGTCATCGCAAAGAAAGGTTCTTTATCCGGTGTCATGAAAATGTTAAGCGGCCACCCTCCCCCGCCGGTCAACAACTGTGCAACGGACATATAGAAATCATCAATGTCAGGTCTTTCTTCACGATCCACTTTGATACATACATAGTGGCTATTTAATAAGGTTGCCACGTCTTCATCTTCAAAC
>JBGSQR010000146.1:0-5797 GCA_041737975.1 Geobacterales bacterium
CGGCATGGGAAACCGCATTGGGATTGAAACCGCTCTCGGCCTTGATAACGGCCTTGATCAGGGCGGCATCAACGCCATAACGACTGGATGCCTTGGCAATCAGCGGGTCAAGCCATTGACCACCCTTGTCCGATTTTAAAGAGGATGAAACGGTACTGACAACCGGTTGGGTGGATATTTCTGCGCTTGGCAGGGGTTGAGACGGGGTAATTTGCTGAGTAGACTGCGCGGATGAGCCTGGCTGATTTGAGCCGTAAGCATCTATCAAGGCCTTCAGTGATGCGGACTGACGTCCCAAAAGCGGATTTGCCGCCGGTTCTGCCGGCTGGTCGCCGGACATGGAGAGAGTTGTCTGAAGCATCTGCAGATTAAGGCTTTCTGCCAGTGACCTGGCTCGTGCTTCACGAGTCTGGCTGTCTTTTGCATCTACTGCCAGAAACTTGTCCAGCTTGTCAGCAAACAGGCCGTCTTTCCGACCGCTTGACTTGACGTTAGCAGTATCCTGCGTTTCTTTGGCAAGTAACGCTGTCAGCAGTGATGGTTTTTCAACATTACCGACTGTCATGACACCCTAATCCTCGCTAAAAACCAGATTTTTCTTTTTCAGTTTCTCGATCAACGTTGTCCGCTTCAGGTTCAGCAGTGAAGCCGCCTCTTTCTTGTTACCGCCGGTGCGGGCCAGTGCCTGAAGTATCAAGTTGTTTTCAAACTGCTCAACAGCCGAATTCAGACAGATACCATCATCCGGCAGCTTATCATCAAGTGACAGTTCCTGAAGCGGAAGCGCTACCTGCACCTGGCTCCGGTTAACAAGATACTTATCCGGCAGATCATCAGGTGTAATAAATCCACTACTTTTCAGAATAACAAGGCGCTCAACCAGATTTTCCAGTTCCCGCACATTTCCGGGCCAATCATAGTTACATAGAATATCCAGAGTCTCCCTGGAAAAGCCGTTTACCGAATGACTTCTGTCACTATTGAAAATGGACAGGAAGTTATGGATCAGCAACGGAATATCCTCGCGACGTTCACGCAGAGGCGGAATGGTAATCGGTATTACGGAAAGACGATAATAGAGATCTTCCCTGAAATCCTTGGACTCCACCATATCTTCCAGGTTCTTGTTAGTGGCGGCAATAATCCGAACGTCAACTTTCTGCGACTTGGTGGAACCAACCGGTTCAATCTCTCTGCTCTGCAGGACTCGCAACAGCTTTACCTGAAGATTAGCCTTCATGTCACCGATTTCATCAAGGAACAAAGTGCCCTTGTCAGCCATTTCAAAGCGACCGGCCCGATTGGCATAGGCACCTGTAAAAGAACCCTTGACGTGACCGAAAAGTTCACTCTCTAAAAGATCGTCCGGAATAGCAGCGCAGTTGACAGGAACAAAGTTTTTGCCGTTTCTGCTGCTCAACTCATGTATTGCACGTGCTGCAAGTTCCTTGCCGGTACCAGACTCGCCCTGAATCAAAACCGTTGCTGTTGATTCCGCAACTTTTTCCAGCATTTCAAAAAGTGTCTGCATCGCCTTGCTTCTGCCGATGATGGTCGAACAGAGTACATGTGGATGGCGACCCGTATCATCAGCCTCATCATGCTGGTGCATGGCCTGGTATTCCCTGGCACGCATGACAATGCTTTCCAGTTCATCCAGATTTAGCGGCTTGGAAAGGAAAAACGTGCTTTCGTCACCATGCTGGTGACGAGGGACTTCATCGCTGGGACCATAGCCGATCAACACCAGTTTGGGATTTATTTTCTTGGATCTTATTGTAAAATCAGGGGCGACTTTCTTAAGGTGGGAGAGCTCGGCGATGACTATTCCGACCTGTTCTGACTTGATCGTGTCAAAAACAGACGCATCACCCTCTATTGAAACGATGCCATAGCCCTGATAAGTCAAGAAAGCGGCGACAAGGTCCCTGCTTTTGCGGTCACTGTCAATAATCAGTATGGAGCCGTGTGTTTGCATAAAACCTGTATTCAAATAGAGTTAGAGTAATTATCTTCGAATATAGCCTGAATTGAATATACAGTCAAATTTATGAAAAGTCAAGAAAATGACTCCAAAGAAGGTGGATAAAAATAAATCCAACAACAAATACCCGTACGAACTATTTACTGAGGTAGTCCCCCAAAAGCCCGCGACTATGCTCATCATCATGACAATGATTGCAGATATTCTCCCAGTTGGAACCATCGGCAGGATTATTATTATGATTACCATCCTTATGATGTACGGTCAGTTGAGACAGATTGGAAGAATCGAACTCACGGGCACACTTGGCACAAATCCAGCCATGCAGCTTGAGTGATTTTTCCCTATAACTGCTGCCATTGGAACGATCAGACTTCATCTGTCGAACCAGCTCGTCAGCCTTTTCTCTGGATATGACAACATTACGCGGCTTGCTGTTTCTTGAAAATGCGGCGGCCATAATTTTCTCCATAATAAACGGTCATATAATCGACCATATTATTTTTTAAGCGGCCAATAACTGCCACCAACCAGAGTTGCGGCTATGCTACCAACTTTGACTTTTGATTTCATCAGAACAGGAATGCGCCGTTCATCGTCGGTCAACCAGATATACATATCGCCGCTACGGGCAAAAATACCTTCAGACTTAAGAATCGGCTTGATTACTACCGTCTTGAATTTTCCCAATGGTGTTTCAATCTCTTCGCGCCTCAGCACCTTGACTTCAGTATTCCAGAGGGTTTTGCAGTCAAAAATATCAATATAATAGGAGTTACCCACTTTGAGCGGAACAATGCGAAAATAGTAGAAACTGGAAAGGGTGTCATAGGTCAGCGGAGTGATGGATTTGGTGGTTTCACTCGGATTCAAATAATCCTTGGTTACCACTTCAAGTTTTTTGCGGTAAAAAATGGCTTCTTTATGGCGCCTGGTACGCCCCTCTTTGATGCGCTCACGATAGAGACGCGGTACTCCGATTTTCTGGATGGAAGAACCTGGCAGCAAAACCGATTCAATGCGATCATCAACGGGGAAAAAGAATTTCAGCCAATCGGCGGAACGGGCAGTGGAAACAATAGTAACATCATTTCCTGCCTGAGTAACTTCCTGAACGGCATGACCGGCAGGAATGCCGGCATAGGAGATATCAAATTCAAGTCTTTCGGGGATAGAAAAGGCAATAACCGACGGTGCAGAAAAGAGCGGCATTAGGAAAACTACGGATAAAAACAGTGCAAAGAAATTAAATCTAATCCGATTCATCATCACTGCTCCCGGAAAAAAGGTTAAGGTTAATACTGATACCACCGAGAAGATACTCAGCCTTAACCTTAACCTCAGTCTGCCCGTTAAGCCTGTCCAGCAACCTGGCTTTCTTCGAATGCTGCCCTGGCGCTGTGCATCTGATCCAACTCGTTCAGCTTGTCACCCAGCCATGCGTGAAAAACTCTGGCATTGTCGTAACTCATAACGACACCGGTATCAATAAAACGTACCAGACTGCTGTCAAGATTTTCAGGCTCGCAACCGGTCTGGCGACCGATAGCGCCTTCTGATGTGATCTCGTGGGTAATTGTATCCGGAAGAGCTTGACGCTCGAGGAAGAAATTTATAACCATCTCACCACGCGGCGAGAATCCACCCTGGGCTCCGTTAACATAGCTCGGATTATAACCGTAGTTAAAAACGTACTTGAAATTGATTTCCGGTTTTCTGTGACTCATTGCAATACTCTCCTTTATTGTTTTGTTATGAATTAAATTCACATCGCTATCTTCACTTAACACATTCCACGACAATCATGAAAATAAAATTTTACTCCGGATAATTTTATGGAGTGTCAATAAGACTTCAATACAAAAAAACAGGCGTTATTCACCCAATTACACAATAGCTGCCAGACCCGATTAACCTTGACTTAACAGATATATACCTGTAAATTAATGGTTTTCAGAATTGTCACAAGGAGTTGTAATGAAACCGCTTTTTCTAAATCCCCCGACTTTTGAGGACTTTGACGGTGGCGCAGGTGCGCGTTATCAGGCCTCTCGTGAAGTAACCTCTTTCTGGTATCCAACCTGGCTCTGCTTCCCGGCCGGCATGATCGAAGGCAGTCGTGTAGTTGATGCTCCGGTACAGAAATTCACACTGGAAAAGTGCATCGAAATCGCCAAAGACTTTGATATGGTTGTAATGTATACCTCAACCCCGACCCTGATGATCGACATTGAAACAGCACGTCGCATCAAGGAAGTCAAGCCGGCCATTGTCACGGTTCTGACAGGTCCGCATGTGACAATTCTGCCGGAAGAATCACTAAAAGCCTCCAAAGGCGCTATTGATATTGTCTGCCGTGGCGAGTTTGACTACTCCACCAAAGAACTGTGCGAAGGCCGCGAATGGGACAGGGTTGACGGCATTACCTTTGTCAAGGATGGCAAATTCATCCACACACCGGACCGCCCCATGATTGAAAATCTGGATGCGCTCCCCTTTGTGGCACCGATCTACAAACGGGATCTGCCGATCAGCGAATACATCATACCGCACTTCAAAAACCCCTATGTATCAATCTACTCCAGTCGCGGCTGCCCGTCCAAATGCATCTACTGCCTCTGGCCACAAACCTTTTCCGGCCAGCGCATGCGTGTTCGCTCCCCGCAGAATGTCTTTGAGGAGATCAAATGGATCACCCAAAACATTCCGGAGATGAAAGAGCTTTCCTTTGATGACGACACCTTCAGCGCCAATCGCCAGCATGCCCAGGACATTGCCCGACTGATAAAGCCGCTGGGCATATCATGGACAATCAATGCCCGGGCCAACACCGATTTTGAGACTTTGAAAATTATGCGCGAATGCGGTCTACGCCATGTTGTTGTCGGCTTTGAAAGCGGCAATGCCCAGATCCTGAAAAACATCAAAAAAGGTGTTACCAAAGAACAGGCGCTCAAGTTTTCCCAGGATTGCAAGAAACTAGGCCTTTCGATCCATGGCGCATTCATCATGGGTCTGCCGGGTGAAACAAAAGAAACTATCCGAGAGACCATTGATTTTGCCAAACAGATGGACCTGAACTCCATCCAGGCATCATTGGCTTCCCCATACCCCGGCACCGAGTTTTACACCATGGCCAAGGAAAACGGCTGGATCGCCTCCGACAGTTTCCTGGATGAAAGCGGCCACCAGAAATGCATGATCAACTATCCTAACCTCTCCAACTCCGAGATTTTCAATTCGGTTGAGGAATTTTACGACAAATTCTACTTCCGCCCTAAATACATTTTGCGTAGTATTGGCAGAATGATTATTGACAGTGACGAACGTAAAAAGCTGCTCAAAGAAGGCAAGCAGTATCTCCAATACATGAGGAAGCGTAAAGAGTCCTGCTCCGACTGTAAATAAAGGCCTTCAGAACAGTATGAAACAACTTATCATTACTTCCGATGACTTCGGTCTATCCAGCGGCGTCAATCGGGCCGTTGAAAAAGCCTGGCAAGATGGAATTCTGACCTGTGCCTCAATTATGCCCGGTGGCAGCGCCTTTAAGGAAGCGGTACAAATAGCTAATAGCAACCCCGGCTTGCAGATCGGTCTGCACCTGACACTGGTTCAGGGGAGTTCAGTACTTCTGCAAGGTGACATTCCGGGCCTGGTTGACTGGAAAAGACGCTTTACCGACAACCCTGTAGCGGCCGGCATGAGTTACTATTTCAATAAAAAACTGTATCAGCCGCTGAAAAAAGAGATCGAGGCCCAGATCAAGAAAGTCATCGACTCAGGCATCAAGCTGACGCACATTGACGGGCA
>JBGSQR010000217.1:0-5038 GCA_041737975.1 Geobacterales bacterium
CCACAGAAGAGCTGACGGATACCGACATGGTCTGCCAGATCAAGGACGTGGCCCAATCTGCAGCCAAACCTTCAATCCGTATTCTGCTGTCCGGTGATGACGGCAGCAATGCCGCGGCGGTGAAGACCCTGCTTGATCTTGGGTTGCCGAATCTTTCCATCCGCATTATGCCCGGGCAGTCCACAGCCGCCTATCCGGTATCGGTCCCTACACCGCTCTATATGCATGGTAAACAGGTTATAACCGATGGAATTGCGGCTTATGTAGGGTCTGAAAACATGACGAATACTTCACTGATCCAGAACCGTGAACTGGGTACTGTTTTCACAGATCCGTTCATGATAGCCAGACTTCAGTCCTTTTTTAATTCCGATTTCACCATACCGGGCAACTCTCTGCCGGCTGCGGATAAATGTACCGGTGTGCCGAATTGTTATGTGATTACATGTCCGGTAATACAATGATATTAAAGTCCCAGGAGTGCCATTTGACGGTGGCCTCTTCAATCTCAAACGGTCCAAAAGGAGAAGCAAAATGAAAAAGTTTATCTTTGGTATTGTTGTTCTGGCGTTTTTTGCAGGAGCGAGTCTTTGTGTTGCGGAACCTGTTATTCCCGATATGATTGGTACGTGGATGATAAAAGCAGAGGGTGGCGTCATCGCCAAAAAAGGCGTAGAAGACTCTAAATCCCACCACAGTGGTGATTTCAGTAATATTGCTGCCGAATTTGTTGTGACCAAGCAGCAAGGCCGGGTTTTTCACGGGATTTTTAAATCAAAAAAAGGGAGCGAGGCATTAGTCGGTGTTATCGGAATGGATAACAAGAGTATTTTTTGTGCCGATGAGGATGGCTTTGTTGAAGGTCGAATTATCAGTAAAAACAAAGTACACGGCATTTATCGACACTCAACTCCGACTGACTCAGTGGTGGCTGTAACTGTCTGGACACGTAAGAAATAGCCGGTATTTATGCAAGGGACATAGAATTTGCCAAATTACCGTTTATGATGTGTAGGGGCTAAGCAAGTTTCATCTGCTTCGCCCGCCACTAATCTCCAAGCAACAAGGACAAAGCAGGTGAGTCGTTTACTTTGCCCCTACGCATCTACGTTTAAAAACGGTCTATCAGTATGTCCCAAGTTCCTAAGATTGCATGAGATTCGCCATCTGGAAAAGGAAGAGAACACAATGTTAAAAATATCCCGTAGCATATTTTTAATTCTGTTGATAAATGTCTATCTGATCAGCGGATGTTCCAGTGAAAACAGCACCCAGACTTTCCCGGTGGTTGTTTTCTCGGATGTTCACTTCAATCCTTTTTATGATCCAACGCTTTTTCAGTCGCTTGTCACCACGGATGCTAACAAGTGGGAAGCCGTTTTTCAGTCATCGACCGTAACAACACTTCCTGCCTCGCCTAACGATACAAACTATCCCTTGTTTGTACTATCACTCGCCAGCATAAAACAGAATCTCAGATCGAGTCCGTTTATCATTTTTACCGGCGATATTCTTGGGCATCACTTTTCGCAATTGTTCTATCAAAATTATTATGCGAACCTTGGAAGACCGGTTCCAGCCAACCCGGACCCTGCAGCCGTTACGGCCATGCAGGCATTCGCCAACAAGACGGTTGCTTATTTCTCGGGGCAGGTGAGGTTGACTGCCGGAAACATTCCGGTCCTGTTCGCTGTCGGAAATAACGATTCATATGCAGATCTTGGGCCGGACAGCACATTTCTTTCCGGTACGGCGGAAACATTTTACACCAATTTTGTGAATGGCACAGTAGATCACCAGACATTTCTTGCTACCTACAAACAGGGAGGATACTATTCCGCAGCGCTGCCCAATACAAATCTGATGGTTGTCGGTCTGAATACGATTCCGTTTATGCCTACCCCGGCTCTCGGCGACACTTCTGCTGCCGTAGCTGCCCAACTTGCTTGGCTTGATGCAACGCTTGCATCTGCTCAGGCAAACGGCAAAAAAGTGTGGCTCCTGCTACATACACCTCCCGGCGCAGATATATATAAAACCTCCGGGACAGCAGACAGCAACGGTCATATTACAACTCCCACGATGATGTGGAAGCCGGAATATCAGACAAGTTTTCTGCAGATATTTGCCAAATATTCCGATGTTATTGCCATGTCGCTTGCCGGGCATACCCATATGGACGAATACCGTATCATGTCATCATCCGCTGTTCTTGATATTACACCATCCATAAGTCCTCGCTCCGGCAATGACCCGGCCTACCGGGTCTTTACATTTTTCAGCGATACATATATAGCTACTGATTTTCAATCCATAAACTATAACCTGGCTGCCAAGCCGGTACAGTTCAATGCCTATTATACTTTTTCATCGGCGTATTCCGTGCAGGGTCTTTTGAATGATTCGCTGGCCCTGCTTTTTCCGGCGCTTAACACGAATAATCCAAAACAGCTTGTTTACAGAGGGCTCTATTATTCCGGCAACAATGCCTCAAACCCGATTACCGACACCAACTGGCCGTTTTACTGGTGCGGCACCGGATATGTCGAGCAGCAGGCGTTTACAAATTGCGTGAATAATTTTTGATTCAGCTGATTTTATGATGAACAGGGAGTTTCTATGCCATCCGTAAAAAGGTTTAGTTTTGCTTTGACAGCAGTATTCTTTTTCCTTTGCACTGTTTGCGGCAATGGCAATGCTGCCCAGCTTCAGTCAAAATGGTCTTTTGCCGTGTACTGCGACACCAGGGGCGACAGTAATATACTCAACTTTAACAAATCCGGCGTAAATGAAGCTGTGGTCAATTCCGTTGCCAGGGATATTGTGAAAGAGGACGCTGAGCTGGTTATTTTTCCGGGTGATCTGGTTAATGGCAACTCTTACATTAAAACTCCACACGCCAGTCAGTTTGCCACCTGGCGCAAGGCTATGGCCCCGGTTTATGAGGCGGGGATAAAAGTCTATCCGATTCGGGGTAACCACGAAGATGGTCCATTTGCCGCACCCTACAAATACCCCTGGCCCCCTAATCCGAATGCCACCCCTGCAACCAATTCAGACCCGAAACTCAAGGCAGCTTACCTGGCAGCATTTTCCGATCCCTGGATTCCGACTAATGGTCCTGAGGGCGAAGTCGGTTTGACATACAGTTTCGTTTATAAAAACGCCTTTTTTGTCGGACTGGACCAGTTAATAAATCCTTTCAAAGTAAATCAGCCCTGGCTTGATGAGCAATTCAAGAAAAACAGGCAGCCCCATGCTTTTGTGTACGGCCATGCCCCGGCATTCCGGGTCGGCCATACGGATTCGCTGGCTTATTATCCGATTGAACGGGATCAGTTCTGGAATAGTCTTGGAAATGCCGGCGTCAGGATGTACTTCAGCGGGCACGACCATCTGTATAATCGGGCTCATGTCAAAGATCAGGCCGGGCACACCATCTACCAGGTGCTGACCGGTGCTGGTGGTGCTCCATTCAATAAGTGGAGTCCGCCCTATGCCGAAGGCGATAAAGTGGTCGGTGATTATCACAAGGAAGGAGTTAATGGTTATGTGCTCGTGACCGTTGATGGGCCTCGTGTGGCCATGAAGTGGAAAACCCTGTCAAACAAGGATGGTCAGGATGTGTGGACAGTCCTGGACACACTTGAATACTCGGTGGAGGATCAGCGATGACCCGAAAGATATTCAACGCCAAGGCATATTTCTGGATGTTTCTGCTGTTCCTCGTTTTCTGGCGGGTAGGGTATGTACTTCATTTTTTTCAACTTCGCCCGGTGTGGGTTTTTATCCAGGCGGCCAGTTTTTGGTTCGGGCTGCTCGGTACTGCGGCCATAATCCTCAGCATGGGAATTTCATTACAGAGGATGAATGTGATCCGCTGGGGTACAAAAAAATTCTGGCTCAAATTTCATGTGGTGCTGGGGTTGGTCGGGCCGGTCATGATTGAAATCCATGGTTATGGCAAGAACTTTGGCATTGCCGGCTGGTCATCCACACTGATGTGGGCCACCGCCCTGTCGGGATTTGCGGGACTGTACCTGAAAAGCTGTCTGGCGGAAGACATCACAGAACAGCGTGCGGAACGCGTCTCACTGCAGAAGCGGATCGACGAACTCCGTTTTGAGCTTGCGGAACAGCGTGTTAATCAGCTCGAAATTCATGAATGCATCGAAGATGCCTGTGCCCGGACCGGTGTTTTGGAGCACGAAAAACAGATCACTAAAGTCCAGCTAGCCGGTAAATATCAACAG
This sequence comes from Geobacterales bacterium, assembly GCA_041737975.1. Classification (GTDB taxonomy): domain Bacteria; phylum Desulfobacterota; class Desulfuromonadia; order Geobacterales; family Pseudopelobacteraceae; genus JBGSQR01. The sequence continues at coordinate 4,254 of JBGSQR010000217.1, forward strand.
CTATTCAAGCTGATCAAGGATTACGGTGAGTACCTCTGGTATGTTCGGAGTCTCAAGCGGCGATTGACGAGCTCTATCTCCCGGGAGCGCGAATTGACCCGTCTTCTTAATCTCCAGTCCAGGACGACCCTGGATATCGAGACAAAGGCTCGTACCAGCGGGTTCTTCGCAGAACTTTTTTCCCTGTGGCGCCTGATCCACTCCCCATTGAGTGCGGCCTTTGCTGTAACACTTTTAGTCCATATCTGGGCTGTCTGGAGATACTGATATGACCACGCCTACAAAATCTCCAGCGCCACAGAAACAGTTCAGTTGGATCGGGCAGTACGGTTGGCTGCTCGGCCTGATACTGACATTATATGCCCTTTACTCCTCCACACCATTGATGACCGGACAGTTGTCGAATTTCCATGCCGAATTTGAAAAGTCCTGTGGTACCTGCCACGGCTCATCCGGGGCTGTTGCCGACGAAGCCTGCCTGAAATGTCACAGCGAGATCAGGGGCAAAGATTCTCCTGCCACCATTCACCTTAAGGTCAAGCAGAAGTGCGCGGCTTGCCACAAGGAACATAGGTCCCGTAACTATCCTGTCAGGCTGGCCGACACACGATCCTTTAATCATGATCAAACCGGTTTTTCTTTGAAAAAGTTCCATTCTACGGTGGCCTGCAAAGACTGCCACTCTTCCGGAAAGCCTTATTACGAAGTTAAGAAGCGCTGTGCCGACTGCCACCCGAAATGGGACCGCTCGACCTTTGATCACGAAAAGGTGACAAAGATTTCGA
>JBGSQR010000165.1:0-5389 GCA_041737975.1 Geobacterales bacterium
GTCGCCGGTCAGGATCGACAGCTGTTCAAAGCCGCATGACCCTTTGGGAATCACCAGCAGATGGGCGCCAAGCGCGGCTGTTTCCCTGAAGATCTCTTTCTTCAGATTCCCACCCATGGAAAGAAAGGTTACAAACGAAGCGATACCGATAGTAATGCCCAGCAGGGTGAAGATAAAACGCCCCCTACGGCGGGTAATGTTTCGAACCACAAGTTTAGTAAGCGTCATCTAGCCCCCGATCTTGTGATTTCGTAACACCTTGACTTCCGTGGCCTCAAACAGGTAACCGTCACTCAGCTTGACAAAGCTGCCGGTAGTCCTGACCTCGTCACCAAGTACAGGCATTTTCCCCTGGAATTTAATCGGGATTAATACTTTATTGCAGTTCTGGGTTTTGCACTGCAATTCCTTAATATCCATCAGTCCAAATATGGTTCTATCCTGAATAGAGGTGCCGCCCATAATCCCGGTAATGGTTATGGCACCTTTAAAAGCCGTCGGGTCCGAGGCCACATCATTGACACTGAAAGCCTTGGAACTGCAGCCGGAAATCATCATTGTCAGGCAAAGTACGGCAACGCAGGCCGTAATTGTAAAAACGGAGAGTTTTTTCATACAATTATCCTTTTCATCGACCGCTGCAATCCGCATACACTAATGGCGCACACACTTGCAGACAGCGGTTAAAGTTGATTTGAAATAAAATTAGGAGAGTAAATCAGGCTGATTCGGGTGGGTAGTCGATGCGTGTTGTGAACCCGGCGTGCAGAATACCTGGATAACTGGAGATGTTGATGTCACTTTCATCGAAAGCTTTAATAATTTTGAACTGAACTTGAATCAGAGCTGCTGAACAGCCAAGACATAAACATTCAGGCGATGTGCAGGGTGCCACCGGTTTATCGGTATTTTGTTTACCATCAGACGGGCAGCAGCTTTCTGAAGCCTCAGTTGAATCAGCAAGCATCAGGCCAGCCTGGGCAAAGCCGCTAAAACAGACCAGCGACAGCAACAGTATGACAATGGAAAATATGCGAAAGTGTGGCGTCATGGTTTAATTAAGATACCGTTTTCAGTTACAGAACGTCAAGCAGGAATTATTTCTGTCGCGGGGTAATTTTCGGACCACGATGATTGATCTCCGGCCACTTGCGCAACTCCCTGGGCGGCAGCTTGGATAACTTTTGGCTATCAATATCTCCGTTGGTAAAAATTTCGCCCGGTTTTTCATCCTGCTTGATTGGCATAGTTTCTATCAGCCTCAACAAGTGATCCAGTTTTTGTTCAATACGGTCAAGCTGAGTCATTTCAAGTACCTCGCTGCTGCTTAAATATCTTCAACTTCATTATCTAAGAGTTATAAACTCTTTTGCAACTCTGTCCAACCAGTTCCTTCCAACAATCAAACCAACAGCGTATTTCGCCTCACACTTCAAATAAAATCTTATAATTATTATAAAATGTTCAACCACAAAATCATTCTTAATTGCCTAAAAATTTCGCTTGACTTTATGTACGTCCAATATATTATGTACGTACATATAACGCGGTTTTATTAATACCAACAACATCAGATCCAAGGAGGCGCATATGGCTAGTACAATGGTACATCATGGTCACAGGATGATGAAATTTCATGTCCATAATTTTGGCAAATCAAAGAAAATTGAGCTACGTACACCTTCTTATGACATAGGCCTTTTTGGTGAAATAGCACTTCCTGAAATTAAAACCGGCATCCGAATCGGCGACTTCGGTGAGGAGTATATTTCAACTGTGCTTAATAGCATCAAGATCGGTCTTTTTGGCGAACTTGAAACAACTGTTAGTAATAGTTCAGTAACCATAGGTGATTTTGGTGAGATCGCATTTACCGAAAATAACTTTATCAACAAGATCGGATGTTTTGGTGAAGCAGTTGTATCGTACAAAGAGAAAGGCGTGCGTATAGGTCCTTTTGGAGAAGCAATCCTCTAAAAAAACGGGAGGGAGCAAGGATTCTTGACTTTGCCCCTCCCCTGCAATATTTAAACATCTCCAGTAAAACCTCTGCCTGACAACCAAAAGCCACCTACCATTCAAAAATTTTTCTACGGTTTTTCATTATATTGCCGAATAGCTAGCTAACCACCTATTCTTTTCCATTTTACTCAAGAAAAGCGAGGACGATATGCAGCTTTCAATCACTTCATCGCTCCAACAAACCCGTCTTGACTACTCCCAACTAACCTTCGACCAGTCAACAAGCGGTACGCCTCAACAATCCTTACCAGCGGCTCAGGACCAGATCAGCATTTCCCATAAAGCCAGAAGACATCATCATAACGATGACCATGCTGTCAGACATGTGAGAAGTGCTAATCATGATCAAAAAGATAACAAAATGGCCGACCTGCTGAAAAACATCATTGAACAGATTACAGGTATCAAAATTGACAAATTGCAAAAACAGCAGCAAGGAGAAGCGGCCACTGTCCCGACAACACAATCCAGCTCCACCTCTCTTTCCGCCCAACAATCCAGCCTCTCAATTGAAAGCACAAACCTTTCCATTGATGGCTCCATAACAACCTCTGATGGTGCCAAGCTTTCTTTCTCCCTTGACCTCCAGATGCTTCACGCATCCGCTTCCTCAGCTACCTTGAATGCAAGCAGCGGCCCGGATGGCTACAACTTCAACTATGCCGGCAGCTCTCTCGACCTGACCAGCACAAGCTTCAATTTTTCATTCACGGCAGAAATGCCCGACGGCACACCAGGCAGCGGAGACGGTTCAGGCACGTTTAACCTGAAAGATGATTTGAAAGAGGTTCGACAGGCCATGAAACCCTTGATTAAAGAGTTTCTCAAAGAGGCGGGAATGTCTTCTGACAGGCGCAGCGTCAACCAGCTGCTACAGACTATTGTATAAAAAGTAAATCTGATTAGTACGAATCCTCCGCTAATCCCTTCTCCCTGAGGACCTCCAAAGGGCCTAAAGGAGAAGGTGGCCGAAGGTCGGATGAGGGGGCAGCAGTGCCTTGAAAAGCAACTCTGCCCCCTCACCCTAGCCCTCTCCCTCATGGAGAGGGGACTGTTTAGTAGCCGTAGCGGAAGATCAATACTAATCAGGAAGGATTATGATCAAGCACCTCCCTGACTTTAAGTGACAACTCATTCAACGAAAACGGCTTCTGGATATAGCTTACGCCATGATCCAGCACTCCGCGTCTGGCTATGACATCTGCCGTATAGCCGGACATGAACAGAGTTTTGAATTGAGGGTAAAGTGACAGCAGCTGTTTTGCCAGGTCCCGCCCATTTGTTTCCGGCATGACCACATCAGTAATCAGCAGCTTGATAATACCTGAATTTTCAGCAGCCAATTGCAGTGCCTCTTCGGGAGAATTGGCCTGCAAGACAGTATAACCTTTCATTTCCAACATCTTGGCGACCATTCTTAATATGGCCAGCTCATCCTCCACAACTAAAATTGTTTCGTTTCCAGTCATAATAAGTTCAGGCAGGGTCACTTCGGAAGCAGGCTCAGCTACTCTCACATACCTGGGCAGATATATGGAAAAAGTGGAACCAAGTCCAGGTTCGCTGTATACATTAATGTAGCCGTTGTTCTGTTTGACAGCCCCATACACCGTAGCCAGCCCTAAACCGGTACCTTCACCAACATCTTTTGTTGTAAAAAATGGTTCAAAAATATGAAGCTGGGTTTCCCTATCCATACCGCAACCATCATCGCTGACAGAGAGGCAGACATACTCTCCCGGTTCAAAATCAGCATGATAGCTGCTCAGATTTGGAAAGGCGGAAACCTTTTTGGTCTCAATGGTGATGCTACCGATATTGTCTATCGAATCACGGGCGTTGACGCAGAGATTTGCCAGCATCTGGTCAATCTGTGACGGATCAATATTAACTTTCCAGAGGTCTGCCTCCGGTTTCCAGAGCAGACTGATATCCTCACCAATCAGACGCTGCAGCATTTTAAACATGCTTTCAACGGTTTCATTCAGATCCAGAACTTTAGGGGCAACGGTCTGTTTTCTAGCAAAAGCCAACAGCTGGCGGGTCAAATCGGAGGAACGTTCAGCCGCATGGCGAATTTCCACAAAATCTGAATAAAATGGCTCGGACGGCTTCATATCCATCAAAGCCATATCAGCATGCCCCATAATCACACCCAGCATATTATTGAAATCATGGGCTACACCACCGGCCAGACGACCAACTGATTCCATTTTTTGCGCCTGTTGCAGTTGGGCTTCCAGTTCGAGCTTTTCCCGTTCCACCTTTTTTGCTTCCGTAATATCGGTTGCAAACCCCATATATCTGGTGTCTGACAATTTGACGGCAGACAACTGCAACCACCCCTGGCTGCCGTTTTTATGCAAAAACTCCAATTCAAACTTCAAACAACCGGTTAGTTTCAGTTGACTGAATTTTTGAATACTCAGTTCCACCATTTCCGGTGAAACAATATCCAACATTGTCATTCCCAATAATTCATCTTTGGTATAGCCGGTCATTAAACAAGCTGCTGGATTTACCTCCATATAATGTCCGTTTTCATCAGAAACAAAAATCCCTGCCGGTGAATTTTCTATATAGTTTCGTAAAGTAGACTCACTTTCCCGTAAAACCGCCTTGCTCGCAAGAATATCCGCCGTAGCTTTTCGCACTTGTTTTTTCAATATCACAATAAAAAATGATGCCACGAACATCAAAACAGCAAGTCCAGTAATAGAATTTTTCACCCATGGAGGAATTATCTTCATCTTACCCACATTACCGTGAGACCATTTCTGCCGTGCCTGGTTAAACACGGAACGTTCCTGATGTCGCCATTCTTCCAGATTTTTATCCAAAAGTGCAATCAGTTCAACGTTCTTTCCCTTGCCAACGGCAAAGAAGATATCAAACGGATTGAACACGATACCTGTTGATCGCAGAGAAAACTCTTTCTGTTTGGCCACTCCAAAAGTGCTGTTGACTACACCGGCATCAACGGTTTTATCAACAATGCCCTTGAAAACATCTTCAAAACCGGGCATTTCAACAAACTCACAGGAAATATTGAATTTACCGACCAGATCCCTAAAATATTTTCCGTTAAAATCGCCCTTCATCACAGCAATCTTTTTACTCTGCACATTCCGGATATTATCAATATCCGATCCAAGCGTAGTATAAAGCTCTCCCCAGACCGTCAGCAGCGGCGTCTTACCGTAATCAAGATATTTTGCCCTTTCAGCAGTATAAGCCACGCTGGTCAGCACATCCACTTCGCCGGATTTAATCCGCTCCAGTCCTTCACTCCAGGAGCCGTACACATATTCAAAACGTATGTTTTCACGCTTTGCAATATCAGCCAGAGCATCAACGTAAAAACCCT
>JBGSQR010000182.1:0-2021 GCA_041737975.1 Geobacterales bacterium
TGCCCAGATTGCACCTTCTGTCAGTGGTGCTCTGACGATCGTTGCAGACTCTGCCTGAGCGGATCAAAGTGCGGCCATCGCAAGCTTTCTATTACGGAACAGATTGAACTTTTTGAGAAAATTAATCGCCAGCCAGACAAGAATTAATCGAGACCGCCTTATCAGGCGGCCATGTAACAATTTTGACACAATAGCGCCCCTGATTGATTGACAAAAATTGCTTCTTACATGTATAGTTTTTGCCACTTTTACTCAAATTGGAACCGAATGCAGGATTTAAAGCACCTCACCAATAAAAAACGCTTTTCCCTTTTTCAGCAGTCCAAAGCCAGCCAGGATAACAAGCGACTTGAGGCCACCGGAGTAAGCGTCTCAAGAGAACTACGCCTCCCCAACGGAAAACGCCTTCAACGACTCAAATATCTTTTGCTGTTTTTGGCTATTGTTCTGGGCTTGACTCCCGTATTCCTGTCTATTTTCAGACAGATACCTGACGTCAAAGCGGCCCTGTTCAACAGTTTTTCCAAAGCTCCGACAAAAGCGGTGGCCAAAGAAAAACCTGTTCCTCCAAGCGCCTTTGAATTGGCCAGCAGGCTGCTAGGCAGCGCTGCTCCCTCTGGTGACCTCTTTACGGCAAAGACTGATCTTGGTGAAACACTTCACTACAGTATCAATGGTGATTTACAAAAAAGAGTGCATAACTTTATGGCCAGCCACAAAGTTCCATATGGTGTTTTTGTCGCCATAGAACCCAGCACCGGACGAATTCTGGCAATGACCTCACATTCATCCGTTGAACCCCAATGGAGTCAACACTCCTACTACGACATCTATCCAATGGCATCCCTGTTCAAGATTATCACCGCCTCTGCAGCGCTTGAAAACAAGAAGATCAACCCTCAGACTGTTATAGAATTCAGAGGCAGAGCCGTATCCGAAAATCCCCGCTATTGGGATGCAAGCCCCAAAGGCAGAAACAACCGTATGGATGTAACTTTTGCCATGGGAAAATCTGTAAATCCTGTTTACGGAAAGATCGCTGCGAACCTGGCAGGAAAAAATGCGGTCATGGAATCGGTCCAGCGCTTCGGCTTCAATCAGTCGATCCTTACCGGACTGCCGGTCAAAGCGAGTATGACCTCCAATCCCATGAACGACAGAGAACTAATGCTGATGGGCGCCGGCCTGGACCATGACGTCAAGATTTCACCAATACATGCGGCAACAATTTTTGCAGCAATTGCCAATGGTGGCAGCATGATGTTGCCACGACTGACCGACAGAATGATCAGTCCTTCCGGGACAATTACCGAACTACCGGCATCGAAAGAAATCCGCCGGCTTGTTTCACCGGAAACTGCGGTCTCACTGACAAAAATGCTTTCAACAACAGTTACCACTGGCACGTCCCGTAAAGCATTCCACGATCGGAGAGGACGTCCACAAATTAATCTTGATATTGCCGCTAAAACCGGTTCCATAAGCGGAACCGAGCCAAAAGGCCACTACTCTTGGTTTGCAGCCTATGCGCCAGCAAGCAACCCTAAAATTGCCGTGGTGGCGCTGGTCATAAATCAGGACAAGTGGAAAATCAAGGCTTCGCAGGTTGGTGAGCAGGCTTTGGAGGAGTTTTTCAGAAGGTAGGATATTTTAAGGTTGATAGGTTTGCAGCAGAAGTTCACCATCCACCATTTCACCATAGGTAAACTTATCCATCCAGTCCCCCAGCGAAAGAATCGTAAACCGAGATTCAGCGATTTTCTCGCAGTAAGCCAGATGAAAATGACCGGTGACCATCCCTTCGCAACCATCCTTACGCAGCGAATCCGCAAATGACCTGATAATTTCGGGATAGTTCCAGCGCTGTGACTTGATCTGATAACCGGCTTTACTTTTATGCTGCAGACGTTTTTTGATACAAAGCGCCAATGAAGGCGGGAAATGTCTGACTGTGGCAGACACCAGTCGATTACGCAGTATCAATCGTAAAAACTGATACCCCTTATCCTGGAGGTTAATCT
>JBGSQR010000189.1:0-4988 GCA_041737975.1 Geobacterales bacterium
CAATTCCCGAGCTTCCAGTAATTCACGTTCCGGGTATGTTTCGGAAGTTGCGGTTACTGCCAATGCTTTGGTGCCAAGCAGATTAGCCGCTACCGCGAAAAGAAAAGTTGAGTCGACTCCACCTGAAAAACCGATTACACAGCTTTCCAGATTCAGAATAATTGATTTGAGATTTTCGTACTTGGCTTGCAGGCTAGGCATCTTTCAACAACCCCTTAACCGTAATTATGACTCAGATCAATATATAGCATGGGGATATGGGAACGGTCCAGTCGCCATATCTGTGAGGATGGAATTTCATTTAAAATCATATTTAAAGCAGATAGTTATAGGAAGATACATTGGCATTGCGGTTGACAGAAAACAGCTCTTCGTGCTAAATTGTCCGATCCTTCAGGTCAGGATCTGGTATGGTGTTTTTTTGATACCCGTACCTGATTAGCTGGTTCTGAGTCGGGCAGTTTTTTATAAAAATTCAAAGGGGTTATGCTCATGAAACGTGTTTTTAATTTTTCAGCAGGTCCATCAGTTTTGCCGGAATCAGTCTTGAAGAAAGCCGCCGATGAGATGCTTTCTTATGGTACCAGCGGCCAGTCTGTAATGGAAATGTCACATCGCTCCAAAGATTATGAGCCGATTATTGCCGAAGCAGAGGCTCTTATTCGCCAAAATATGTCAATTTCAGACGATTATCACGTCCTGTTTCTGCAGGGTGGTGCCAGCCTGCAGTTTCATATGTTGCCGCTGAATTTCATGACCGTCAATAAAAAGGCCGATTTTACGCTGACCGGCACCTGGGCCCAAAAAGCGATAGATGAGGCGGTAAAGCTCGGTCAGGTCAATGTTGTCGGTTCTTCAAAGGATAAGAGCTGGTCATATCTGCCTGAAATTAAAGGGGCCGATCCGGAAGCTGATTATTTCCACATCTGCTACAACAACACTATCGAAGGAACCCAGTATCACCAGCTGCCTGATGTGGGTAATGTCCCACTGTTTGGTGATATTTCCTCAGCAGCGTTGTCCGAGCCTCTGGATGTTAATAAATTTGCCGTCCTGTATGCCGGCGCCCAGAAAAACCTTGGTCCGGCCGGTCTTACGCTTGTCATCATCCGCAAGGATATGATGGATCGCGTTCCGACAAATATTCCGGCAATGCTGAGCTACAAGATACATGCGGCCAACCAGTCCATGTATAATACTCCGCCATGTTACGCCATTTACATCTTCAAGCTGGTCCAGGAATGGATCCGTGAAATTGGCGGACCGGAAGCACTTTACAAGCTAAATGCAGAAAAGGCCAAAGTGCTGTACGACTGTTTGGATAACTCACCATTCTTCTACAGCCCGGTTGAAAAGAGTGTTCGATCATTGATGAACGTTCCTTTTCTGACACGTGAAGCTGATCCAGAGAAGGCTGAAGCTCTCAATAAAAAGTTTGTAAAAGAAGCTGATGCTGCCGGACTGGTTAATCTGGCCGGACATCGTTCAGTTGGTGGTATGCGTGCTTCGATCTATAACGCCATGCCTCTGGAAGGTGTTAAGGCGCTGGCAGCATTCATAAATGAATTCGCATCTAAAAACGGATGAATCGGGGACTCGGGACCAGAGACTAGGAAAGTCAAAGGCTTTTTTAACCATCGCGCCCTAAAAATAATACGGAGACAAATTGACCATGTTTAAAATACAGACACTCAACAAGATTGCTACTTGCGGGCTTGATCGTCTTCCTCGTGACAACTATGAGACCGCTACCGAGATTCTCAATCCTGATGCTGTTCTGCTCCGTTCAGCAGATATGCATTCAATAGATATTCCGGCCAGTGTACTGGCTATTGGCCGCGCCGGTGCCGGCGTAAACAATATTCCTCTGGACAAGTGCACTCAGCGTGGAATTGTTGTATTCAATACACCTGGTGCAAATGCAAATGGAGTAAAGGAACTGGTAATTGCATCGCTATTTCTCTCCAGCCGCAACCTGTATGAGGGTATCACCTGGGCCCAGAGTCTTAAGGGCAAAGGGGAAGATGTGCCAGAGCTGGTTGAAAAAGGTAAAGCCAAGTTTGTTGGTCCTGAATTGCAGGGTAAAACCCTGGGTGTCATCGGTCTTGGAGCAATTGGCGTCATGGTGGCTAATGCAGCAGCCTCACTGGGTATGAGAGTCGTTGGGTATGACCCTTTCATCAGCGTTGAGGCTGCCTGGAAGTTGTCCCATGATGTAGTAAAAGCGGCCAATCTGGATGCGCTTGTTGCCGAATCAGATTACATCACAATTCATGTGCCGCTGAATAAGGACACAAAAGGTCTGTTCAACACTGAGCGCCTTGGCCGCATGAAAAAAGGTGCCCGTCTTTTTAACTTCAGCCGCTCAGGCCTGGTTGATAACGATGCCATCAAAGCTGCAATTGCTGGTGGTAAGCTGGGTGGATATGTGATCGACTTTCCTGAAGCCGATCTTCTCGGCTTTGACAAGGTTCTCTGTATTCCTCATCTGGGTGCTTCCACACCTGAGAGCGAAGACAACTGCGCCATAATGGCAGCAGACCAGATCCGTGAATATCTGGAGCGTGGCAATATCAGGAATTCGGTCAATTTTCCGAATTGTGAACTTGCTCCTACCGGCAAGACCCGTATTACCTTGATCAATAATAACGTACCGAAAGTGATCAGCAATATTACCTCACTGCTGGGTGGAAATGGTCTCAATATTGATGAAATGCTTAATAAAAACCGTGGTGAAGTTGCCTATAATATTATTGATGTGTCTGATGATGTATCAGATGAACTGGTTACAATGCTGAAACAGGTCGATGGTGTGGTTGCGGTTCGAGTTATTCCGGACTGTAATTAGTATTCGGAAACAGTTGTTTTGGCTGGTTGCGCAGTTTGTTTACGGTGGTCCTTGATTTCAATATAATGCGGTGGTATAAGATTTAAGTTTTATTAACTTCATAAGAGAATCTTTAATAAAAGGGAGAATGGATATGGCGTATTCCGCAGATTTTGAAAAAGCCCTCCAGATTGGGCGACCACCGAACATCAAGCAGCTCTTTCCCAATTCCAAGGCGCTGATTGTCAGCGGTAAAGTTATTGACAGGGCGATGACAGCCAAAGGTAAGGCCATAACAATGGCTGCCAACGGCAGAAACTCCTTTGTCATTCGCGGTGCTCTAATGGCTGCGCAGCGTGCCAACGCCCCGATTATCATCGAAATAGCCAAATCGGAAGGTGGCCAGAAGGCCTACTGTCCGGTCAACTACTGGAATATGGCCCGCATTGTTGATTCTCTCTGTAATGAACTGGGAATAACCATTCCGGTAGCTATTCATGCCGATCATTATGGTATCAAGAATGACAAGGATCTTGCCGATGCCAAGGTTGAAGTGCCGACCATGTTTGAGGCTGGAATTACCTCTATCGCCATAGACGCGTCTCATCTGCCAGATGATCAGAATCTGCTTGCCAACTTGGCAATCAATCCCTATATCCCCAAGTGGGCCGGGCTTGAAACCGAAGTAGGTGAAATCAAAGGTAATAGCGGACTGTCAACGGTTGCAGAGGCCAAGTTCCTGATTCAGGGACTGAATGCCCATGAAATCTATCCTGACTGGATTGCACTCAACAACGGTACCACCCACGGTCTGGAGGCCAGTGATGCCGGTATTCAGGTCGGCCTGACAGCCGATATTCATGAGGCCCTCAAGCCTTACAAGGTCAACGGTGCACAGCATGGCACTTCCGGCAACAGTTCCGAGCGTTTGCGCGAAATCGCCAATCAGACCCATACAACTAAAGCTAATGTGGCCACAGCGCTGCAGATGGTTTCCTGGGGACTGGAAGTAAACGACTACGGCAATGCAAAACTGGATGCAGACGGAAATTTTGTCAAGGTTGCTGGAGAGGGCGTTACCGAGGAGTTGTGGGCGGAAATGGTCGCATATGCCACTGAAAAAGGGTGGAAAAAGGGAGACTACAAGAGTCTGAACCTGCCTTTTGAAAATAAGCTGCTGGCACAGCCTAAAGCAGTTCGTGAGCGCATGGCCAAGCGTGTTGAAGAGTTCGTCTACAAGATGCTGGTTGAAGTTTTTAATGCAAAAGATACGGCCCCACTTGCCATCGAAGCCATTCTGAAAGCCGGTTCCCACGATGTGGGTGCCAGGGCATCCCTGCTTGAGGATCCAGCTTACTGGACCAAAGAGCATATCATCGAGCGGGCTAAAACCCTTGATGGTGATAAGGGCGCAACAGGTAATTTTGACGACTAGTTTTTTTGCAGATAAAATATGTTGAATTGAGAAGCGGGGGCCATTTTGGCCCCCGTTTTTTTTGATAAATATTATTATGAGCGTGCTCATTTTATGTTGTATTGTAAATTATAAATCTGTTAATGTGTCCTGGTTCAAAAAACAGGAGTGTGTTGATGCGTATTAGTGTGCAGGCTAAACAGGAAAATCGTGCCAGAATCCTGAAGGCAGCAGTTGAAATTTTTACTGTCAAGGGGTTTGATGCTACAACAACCAGGGACATTGCCCTGGCTTCCGGATTAGCTGCAGGTACTATGTTTAATTATTTCCCGAGCAAGGAAACTCTGGCAATGACCATGGTTGCTGAGGCTCTTGGCCAGGGGCGTAGCGATTTTGTGCATCGTCGTACCGGAAAGGAGGAGTTGGGAGAAGAACTTTTTCTCTTTATTGCTTCAGGGTTGCGCAGGTTGAGACCTTTACGTTCTTTTATCGGTCCTGTTTTTGAACGTTCTTTAAGTCCTTTCCCGAGAAGAACTGTTTGTCATGAAGGAGAAGCAGCCCGTTTGGAACATCTTGATGTCGTGCAGGAAATTATTTCTCGTCACGGCTATTCAGAGGCTCCGGATTATGTGGCCATGACAATCTATTGGTCACTCTATTTGGGAATATTAGCCTTTTGGGCCAATGATGAGTCGCTGAATCAGGAGGCCAGTCAATCATTGATTGACTATTCTATCCGTATGTTTG
>JBGSQR010000220.1:0-8830 GCA_041737975.1 Geobacterales bacterium
GCCCGAATGGGTCATGATGCCAGGGTAGTCATTCCGCGCTACTATTCCGTTAATCTGGAAAAGTATGACCTGAAGCTGCTTCCCGGGACACTTGTTGTTCCCATGGGAATAATCGGCAACCAGTATTGCGGTGTTTACGAAGGGCGTCTGCCGCACAGCGATGTTCCGATCTATTTTCTGGAGCATGAGGGATATTACGGGCGGGCCAGTTTGTACCAGCAGGATGGCGAAGGTTATTTGGACAATGACAACCGTTTTGTTTTTCTTTCCAAAGCTGCGCTTGAACTTTGCAAAATGTTGAACTTTACACCGGATGTGGTGCATGCCCATGACTGGCACACAGGTGCAATTCCGGTGCTGCTGAATACATCGTATCTGCATGACAGGTATGTGGGAGATGCAGCTTCGCTGCTAACCATTCATAACATGCAGCACCAGGGCAACTTTTATCCGGGCCTGATGGAAGTACTGGGCATCGGCTGGAAACATTTCAACTACCTGGAGCTGGAAAAAGACGATCAGGTTAATCTGCTTAAAGGCGGGCTTTACCACGCCACCCTTTTGAATACAGTTAGTGAAGGGTATGCAGGAGAAATCCAGACAGCAGAATATGGCTGGGGGCTGGAAGGGGTTGTCAGCGATAGAAAAGCGGATCTGACCGGTATCCTGAATGGTGTTGATTATGAAGAATGGAGCCCGGAAGCTGATCCTTTTATAGCCAGCAAGTACACCGTGAAAACAGTGAAAAAAGGGAAGGCGGCCTGTAAAAAAGATCTGCAGAAGGCCATGGGTCTGCCTCTACGAGATGATGTTCCATTGTTCGGAGTTGTTTCACGCATGGTAAAGCAGAAGGGTACGGATATTCTGGCCGAGGCGATCCACAAGATTCTGGAAATGGATGTTCAGTTTGTAATGGTCGGCAACGGGGAACCCTGGGCGCATTTTTACTTTGGCGATATTGCTGCCCAATATCCGGATAAGTTCAAATGTTTTATCGGCTATGATAATGCCCTGGCCCACAAGGTCGAGGCCGGTGCAGACTTCTTTGTTATGCCGTCCGCATTTGAGCCTTGTGGCCTGAATCAGATGTACAGCCTGGCTTACGGCACGCCGCCGATTGTTAGGGCCACCGGAGGGTTGGAAGACAGCGTGGAGAATTTCGACGAGAAAACACTCAGTGGCGACGGTTTCAAGTTTTATAACCTGAGTGCCGGTGCGCTCTATGATACCGTCGGCTGGGCTGTTTATACGTACTTTAATAATCCTAAAGGTTTGGCTGCCTTGCGGAAAAATGGTATGCAGAAACGTTTCACCTGGGATGATGCTGCGTTGAAGTATGAAGCGCTTTACAAAGAGGCTATCCGGAGACGGCGTGGTGCCGAGTATTATCGCAATCGGTTTGAGTAGATTGTTTATCTGAATAGGATGTAAATTTCTTAGGCCGTTGGCCCGTCAATGCGGTTAACGGCCTTAATTATTGCATTCCGAGCCAGAGCCCGATCGGCACAAAGACAATGGCCGAAAGATTTCCCAGTAGTACAATGGCGGCTACTTTCTCCGGCTCCTGGTTGTACTGTTCTGCAAACATGAAACAGAGTACCGCCGGTGGTAAGGACGCAAAAAGGTACATCTGTCCAGTCTGGGTTGCGTCCAGTGGCAGCAAGCCGTCCAGAATGCGGGCAATAATCAGGCCAGTCAATGGGCAGATCACGGCACCGACCATGCCTATACGCCAGCAATTGAAGCTGACATCAATCATACGCACACCAAGTGCAAACAGCATGATCGGTATACTGGTTTCTCCCAGCAGTTTAAGTGCAGAAAAAAGTGGCACCGGTAATGATATTCGAACAGCCGAAAACAATATCCCAACTATCATTGCAATCATTATCGGACTGAGTAGAAATTTGAAAAAAGATACTTTTGAATTGTCCCGGCCGGCCTCCAGTATTTTGATGCCGACTGAAAAATAGATCAGTGTGCAGGCCATGAACAGTGCTACGGCCGAGGGGAGTGCCGATGTGCCGAAAGCCAGCACAGAGAGCGGCAGCCCCATATTGCCGCAATTGTTGAACATCATCGGTGGTACAAAGCTGCGGGTATCATAGCCGAGCATTCTGGAAACCGGCCATGCCAGTAGAGCTGAGCCGAGTGAAATCAACACTCCGGCCAGAATCAGCGGCAGGTTGTTGGTAATATCAAAATTTTTGGCTGCCAGGGCGGTAAAAATCAAGAATGGACAGAGAACCTCCATGTTTATGCGATTTACTGCTGCTGTGTCGCTTGTTGCCTGCTTTCCACGCAGGCGGGCATAGACGTATCCAACAGCCACAAGCAGGAATACGGGCAGTATAATTTCAAAAATACGCTCAAAGAGAGCCATGGAACACCTGTAGCTGGATTTGGAGAGAATTGTCGATATAGTACTTATAACCTTGTTGGATGGCAACCTTATAGATGGTGAGGGAGATAAAGTGCGGGTGCAGATTGTATGAGTAAAATTGTAATAAAAAGCGGTATGGTTTTTATACTTAATTTAATCTGCCTGATGTTGCTGACTGTCCAGGTGTTTGCCGTTGATCGTGACGCAGGCAGGCAGGTTCTGGCGGAAATGAATCTGGTCCGCACAAAGCCGCATGTCTATGCCGGATTTCTGCGAGAGATGCGTAAGAACTTTAAGGGAAAGCTTTATCGCATGCCTGGGAGTAAAATGCTTTTGCAGACCAGTGAAGGTGTTGCCGCTGTTGATGAGGCGATCAGCTTCCTGAGTCGCCAGAAGCCTTTGCCGGCACTGACCTGGTCAGCCGGACTTGCGGATGCAGCTGCAGAACTTGTTAAAGAACAGTCTGGTAGCGGCGGCACCGGGCACAACGGCAAGCAGAGTGGCGGTATGCGGGAGCGGATTGAACGACAAGGGACTTGGGACGGTAGAATTGGGGAAAATATCGCTTATGGCCCCTTTGATGCCAGGCTGTTAGTGATGCAGTTAATTATAGATGATGGTGTGCCGGATCGCGGACACCGTAAAAACCATTTCAGCACCGCTTTCGGTGTCGCCGGGGTAGCCTGCGGATCGCATCCTGATTTTGAGGGGATGTGTGTTATTGATTTTGCCGGACGTTTTCGGTAGCGGTTTTAAAGATGAATCAAATGGAGGTTAGATCATGCAATCGGAACAGTATGACGTCATAATCATCGGCACCGGTCCGGCTGCACTGGGGGCGGCATTTCAGTTGATTGACACTCTTCCGTCTCTCTCCATACTGATGATTGACAAAGAGGCGATCTGTTCCGGTGGATTGTTGAATGATTGCAAGCAGAACTATACCTTTCCGATCGGATTTGCGGAAGAGTACTGGTCCAGGGAAGAGGCGGAAAGACTGCTGCCGCTGGTGGAACAAAAACTGCTTCCGGACTTCAAGGAACGCAAAAATCTGGATACCTATCACAGACGTGCCGCCAGGGTCGGGGCTACTCTCTATGACATCCGCCAGGCTCATGTGGGGACTGATCGCAGCAAGCTACTGATCAGGCGGTTGATGGATGAACTTGTTGCACGCGGGGTCCGTGTCCTGTTGGAGCGTGAGGTAACCGATGTGCGGGAAGGGAAGGGCGGCGCGGAAATTATTGTCGGTGGTACAGAATGTTTCAAGGCCGGTTCAGTGATAATTGCCCCTGGCAGAAAAGGTTTCGGATTTCTGCAGCGCATCATGGAACAGCTCGGCATTGTCTACATCGACAATATTGTTGATATCGGCATCCGTGTTGAAACCAGGCTGGAAAATTTTCCGATAGTCAAAGACTACTACGATCCAAAATTCTACTTCCCTGAAAGGGTGCGGACTTTCTGTACCAACTCCGGGCATGCCAGAGTTGTGCAGGAACGTTATGAAGACTTCAACCTGGTAAATGGCTTTGCCCTGTCCGAGGAGAAAAGCGGCAACGATCTGGTCAACTTTGCCATGCTCAAGACTATCGGGTTAAAGGCTCCTGTACGCAGTGGTCAGCAGATGGCTGTTTTTTTGGGGCGACTGGCAAATGAGATTGGCGGTGGAAAACCGCTCATGCAGCGGGTGGGTGATTTCCGTATGGGTAAGCGCTCTTCGGCCGAAACCTTCAATGATGACCTCTATTCATTCCGTCCAACATGCAACGTAACAGCGGGAGATCTTGGATTGGCGGTGCCGGCCAAGATCATGCGGCACATCTGGGCAGCGTTAAAGAAGCTGGATACCATCGTGCCTGGTGTTCTGCACCCCAGCACGATTATGTACTACCCGGAAATTAAGATGTACGCCAACAAACCGACCTTCATCGATGCTAATTTTCGCGTCAGCGACCACCTGTACATGGTCGGTGATGGCGCCGGAACCTCACGCGGCATAACCGGTGCCTGGGCTAGCGGGATCAGGGCGGCTGAGGGAGTTTTGAGGCGGAGGTTGCGAGAAGTATAACTACAAATTAAAACTGGCGCTTTAAATTTCCATACACAGGCAACTGACGCCCATGTTACACTCCCATTGCAGACAGCATATTAATTTAACCGCTTGCCCAGGTAGATGGAGCAGATATGGGTGCATCAAACAATAATCTCCAACAATTTATCTTTCTTTTGGAGGAGCAGGGTGAGCTTGTCCGCATAAAGGCCGAAACCGATCCGGTGCAGGAGATTGCCGGAGTTACCGATCGGGTCTGCAAGCAGCCCGAAGGCGGCAAGGCACTGCTGTTTGAAAACCCAGTTGGCAGCGATTTTGCGATTGCCACCAATCTGTTTGGCTCAATTCGGCGGGTCTGTCTTGCTTTGGGGGTTGAGAACCTCCAGCAGTTGACCGAAAGGATCAGTGCTATTCTTGCTCCGATTAAAGGACCAAGTCTGGTTAATCTTGATCAGCAGATTACGAATTTAACTGATTTCTCCCGATATGCTCCGACTACTTCAACTCAGGCTGACCCTGGCCTTGTAGCAATGGAGCCGCCAGATTTGAACAAATTCCCTTTTCTGCAAACCTGGCCCGATGACGGCAGTGTCGATGGTTTCCCACGATATATAACTCTACCGTTGGTTTTTACTGTCGGTCCGGATGGCGCCAGCCCCAATTGCGGTATGTACCGCTGTCAACTGCGCGGCCCGGAACAATTGGCTATTCGCTGGAAAGAGGGGAGCGATGCCGCTGCTCATCTGCAGGAGTATAAGCGTTTGGGGAAACGAATGCCGGTGGCAATTACACTCGGAGGAGACCCGGCCATTACCTTCAGCGCCATGTTTCCGTTGCCTGGGTGTCTGGACGAGATGACTTTTGCAGGTTTTCTGCGTGGCAGAACGCTGGAAATGTCTGCCTGCTGCACAGTGCCTTTACAGGTGCCTGCTGGTTCCGAGCTGGTCATTGAAGGTTATGTTGATCCGGCTGAAACGGTGATTGAAGGGCCATTCGGCAATCATACCGGCTTTTATTCACCGGCCGGAACTGCTGCGTTGATGCGGATAACAGCCTTATACCACCGGTCCGGGGCGATTATACCAGCCACTGTTGTCGGGCCGCCACCAATGGAAGACTGCTGGATGGCCAAGGCCTGGGAGGCGGTGCTGCTTTCCTTTTTACAGAGCTTGATCCCGAGTGTGCGTGGGGTTTGCTTTCCTCTGGAATGGGTATTTCATCAGAGCGCAGTCATTTCTCTTGATAAGCCCAACCCCGACATGGTAAGGGAAACAGCGGAACATCTCTGGAGTATGCCGTGGTTTTGTGCGGCCCGTCTGTTGATTTTTGTCGATTCTCTTCAGAGCGTTTATGACATGAACAGAATCGCCTGGAGCAGCATTAATCTTACGGAGTTTGGCCGTGATCTGTTTTACGATCAGACCGGTCAGCGGCTGGCTCTTGATGCCACCGGCTCCCATGATGTAAGGCGAAATGTGTCTTCTGGTGCTGAAATACTGCAGCGTATGAATTTGCGCTGGAAAGAATATGGTTTAGAGTGAGTGTTATGACAGAAAACAATAGTTTGTTCAGAAAAATTACCATCTTCATGGAGATGATCAAGTTCTCCCATACGATTTTTGCTTTGCCCTTTGCCCTGTCCGGAGCACTGCTGGCAGCCGGTGGACTGCCGACAGTGGCTCAGCTATTCTGGATTGTCATGGCCATGGTTGGTGCCCGTACAGCTGCCATGGCGCTTAACCGTCTGATTGATGCCGAGATTGATGCACGCAACCCGCGTACGGCAGGCAGGGCGATTCCGGCCGGATTGATCAGCAAAGGTGTTACCATCGCATTCATAGCCGGATCACTGGCCCTGCTGCTGTTATCTGCCGCACAGCTGAACCAGTTATGTCTGCTGCTTTCTCCCCTGGCGATCTTTTTTTTGGTGCTTTATTCCTATTGTAAACGATTCACGTCACTGGCCCATGTAGTGCTTGGTATCTGTCTGGCTGTTGCGCCCATCGGTGCATGGGTGGCCATTCGCGGCACCCTGGATGCACCGGCCTTTATTCTGGGGGCTGCCGTTCTGTTCTGGGTGGCCGGTTTTGATATTCTTTATGCATTGCAGGATCTGGAATTTGACCGCAAGGCCGGACTGCACTCCATTCCTGTGCTGTTGGGGGTGGATGGTTCGCTCTGGACGGCCCGCATGTTTCATCTGGTGATGATTGCCCTCCTGCTCGGACTTTTTACGGCCATGAAGCTGGGTGCGTACTTCATGATTGGTCTTGTGGTGACATCCGGTATGCTGCTCTATGAACACTGGCTGTTGAGGGATGGAGACCTGGAAAAACTGGATGCAGCTTTTTTTAATATGAACGGATATATCAGCATTGTGATTTTGATGAGTACAGCTGCGGAAGTATTCCTGAGGCAGATATGAAACCACTAAATGTTTTTCTCGCCTTGAGCGGTGCTTCCGGCTCCATTTACGGTTTGCGCCTTGCTGAAGAGTTGAGTCGTCGCGGATGTCGGTTGACATTCTGTGCTACAGCCAGTGGACAGCTGGTCTGCCGAGAGGAAACCGGATTAGATCTTGCTGGCGACCCTGAAGAGTCGGCTAAAAAGTTGTGTCAATATCTGTCGGTTGATGCTGAGATCCGGATTGTGTCTCCGGATGATCTTTTTGTCTGCTCTGCCAGCGGGTCTGCCGCACCGGACGTAATGATTGTTGCGCCATGCAGTATGGGTACTTTGGCTCGTATAGCGGCAGGTATTTCTGGCAATCTTGTGGAGCGTAGCGCCGATGTGATGCTGAAGGAACGTCGTCCGTTATTGCTGGTACCCCGTGAAACACCACTCAGTGAAATCCATTTGGAGAACATGCTCCGGTTGTCGCGAGCCGGTGCCCGCCTGATTCCAGCCATGCCGGCTTTTTACCACAAGCCCCAATCCATAGCGGAGATGGTTGATTTCGTTGTTGGCAAGGTGCTGGATCAGATGGGGATAGAGAATCACCTCTACAAACGCTGGGAAAAATAGCAGGTTAGTTCTTAGTTCTTAGTTCCCAGTTCCCGGTCACTCTCCCAGAACATACTCCATAATTGTTTGGGCTGTCTTTTCAGTGCTGTTCTTGTCGTTATTAATCACCAGATGATAAACACTCAGGTCGTGCGCATCCTGATTTAGAAAGTCGCGGATAAATTTGTCACGTTGTTTTTGTCGGCGTGCAATCACATTTTCAGCCTCTACTTCAGAAATATCGAGTCGCCTGGCGATTGAGTTAATTTTGAACCGCTCTGAGGCATATAGTCTGAAGTGATGACAATTCTTCATGGAGCGCGTAACAAAGGCGCCACCCCTGCCAACCAGAATTACATTTCCAGCAGCAGCAACCGCCACAATCTGGCGGCAGATCAGCTGAAACAGATCTCTTTCACTCTTCCAGAGCGGTGAGAAAGTAGCCATTATTTCATCGAAGAAGTGTGATTTTTCACCAATGCCTCTCAGCATACTTTCTGACAAGTCGTGATTTTTTGCGACCTCCTCCAGCAGCGCCTTGTCCATGATAACCCAGCTCTCTCCGGTTTTTTTCTCCATCAACTCCTGCAAATGCTCGGCAATGGGGAAAGCTTCGCAGCCGAATTCGCGTGAAATTGTGATTGTTGGTTTTTGTTTCGCCTCACATTTTTTCGGCTCTGAATCCAAGGTCATTCGTCGATTTATTTCCAGCAGTGATCCGAGCCTTTTTTCTATGGAAGGGATAAGAATCTGTTCCTGCATGATGCGTCTCCTGTTATTCGCAAATGATCTCACAACCGGATTAAATAAGAGCCTCTTGCAAAACTACTGCGGGCCAGTTCTGCTTCGTTGCCACTCGCTCGGAAGCTCTACGTACATGAGGGTACGCCTCGCTCCCTCGCTTGCTTGCGCCTTGCATAACTGTCTCCTCATGACCTTTTGCAAGACGCTCATAAGTCTGCTGATTTCTGTCTGTAACTATATCATCAGAATTTATGAAAACAAGTTAACAGCCTGTTTTATGCGGTAAATTCAAGGCAGTATCAACTTGACACTCCAGCGGAATGTATGTCATAAAGTGCGGACGTCTTTAATAGAATTCAGGAGGGGCAATTTTCATGATTACACACATCGTCTTTTTTAAAATGACTGATCCTACTAGCGAAAATATAGCTGCTGTTCATGGCAAGCTACTCAGCATGCAGGGTAAAATTTCCGAATTGCGTCACCTTGAAGCCGGCATTGATGTTGTCCGCTCAGAGCGTTCTTTTGATGTTGCGCTGGTTACAAAGTTCGACTCCATGGATGACCTGAAGGCTTACCAGATCCACCCTTATCATGCCGGAGAAGTCATTCCGCTGATGAAGTCACTCTGCTCTTCAATTGCGGCA
>JBGSQR010000241.1:0-6429 GCA_041737975.1 Geobacterales bacterium
TTCACAAATATAGTTTAATTGCTATAAGTAGTTTGCCAAAGTCAAAGACAGCAGGCGTGCATTTGCCTTAATCCTCATAAATGGACCTGCCGAGACTTGGGTATCGCGTTTTACGCGTTTCCTGACTTTGGCCGGGGGCAACCCCATAAACCAAAAGAAAGGAGGAAGTCGCTTGAACAAGAATAACAAACAAGAATTAGTTACACAGATGCATGAGAATCTATCACGCGCCAAAGCCGTATTCATTGCAGATTTTCGTGGCATGAATGTAGGGCAAGCTACCAATCTTCGTAATGAACTGCGAAGTGCAGCAGTAGAGTACAAAGTATTTAAAAACACTCTGCTGGATCTGGCTGCTAAAGGCACGGATGTCGAGTGTATCAGTCCTTACCTGGCTGGCCCAACCGCGATTGCTATATCTTATGACGATCCGGTCAGTGCAGCCAAGGTGCTCAGCAAATTTGCTAAAGATCCACTAGGCAAATTCGTTTTAAAGGCTGGTGTTCTTTCTGGAAAACTGATTGATGTAAAACAGATTCAAGCATTGGCTGATCTGCCCTCACGGGAAGTTCTCATCGCCAAAATGCTCGGATCAATGCAGGCTCCAGCAACGAACTTTGTTGGTGTACTGGCTGCACTGCCAGGATCTTTAGTACGTGTACTTGATGCAATCCGCGCTCAAAAAGCCGGTAACTAATTTCAGCTTATAAATACAAAATATCAATTGGAGGAATAAAAAATGGCTATAACTAAAGAAGAAGTGATCAGCTTTATTGAGAAAATGACAGTGCTTGAACTTGCTGAGCTCGTAAAAGAGCTTGAAGAGAAGTTCGGTGTATCTGCAGCTGCGCCTGTTGCTGTAGCAGCTGCTGGCCCTGCTGCTTCCGCTGAGCCTGCTGAAGAGCAGACTGAGTTTGATGTAATCCTGAAAAATTGTGGCGCTAACAAGATCAATGTTATTAAAGTTGTTCGTACTCTGACCAGCCTTGGTTTGAAAGAAGCAAAAGATCTCGTTGACGGCGCTCCACAGGCTGTAAAAACAGGTGTTTCCAAGCAAGAAGCTGAAGATGCAAAGAAGCAGCTTGTTGAAGCTGGTGCAGAAGTAGAAGTCAAATAGCAGCTCTTTTTTTAGAGGTGTAGAAAGCCAAGGTCGCCTGGTGCGGCCTTGGCTTGTCCTGTTTTAGCAATAATTGTCTATATAAATAAGTCTGTAATTCCAGCCGGTTAGCTTTTCGGCCGGATGTCGCCACGATAATCGCCAAAGGAGAAGCTATGGCTTATTCGATCGCCAATAACCACCTGTTGCGTAAGAACTTTGCTAAAATCAAGAACATTATTGATATACCGAATTTGATTGATATTCAAAAAAACTCCTATATGCGTTTTCTGCAGCAGGAAGTTTTGCCTGAGTCACGAAAAAACTCTGGCTTAGAAGCTGTTTTCAGAAGTGTTTTTCCTATTAAGGACTTTAGCGAGAGTGCTTCGCTTGAGTACGTTTCATATTCCTTGAGCAAGCCTAAATATGACGTTGTTGAATGCCACCAGCGTGGTATGACTTTTGCCGCTCCGATGAAGGTAAAAGTCCGTCTGGTTATCTGGGATACCGGCAAAGATTCTGCTGTCAGAGCAATTAAAGATATAAAAGAGCAAGAAGTATATTTCGGTGAAATCCCTTTGATGACTGATAACGGCACTTTTATCATCAATGGTACCGAGAGGGTCATCGTAAGTCAGTTGCATCGTTCACCCGGTGTTTTTTACGATCATGATAAAGGGAAGACACATTCAAGTGGCAAGGTTCTTTATTCTGCTAGAGTTATTCCTTATCGTGGTTCATGGTTGGATTTTGAATTTGACCATAAAGATATTTTATATGTACGTATTGACAGAAGACGTAAAATGCCAGCAACAGTTCTCCTGAAGGCTCTGGGTTATTCAGCGGAACAGTTGTTGAATTATTATTATAAAAATGAAGAGATCAATATTAATGGCGATAATATCAGCAAAAATATTGATCCTGAATTACTGACTCTCCAAAAGGCGGCAGTTGATGTTACTGACGCAAAGACTGGTGAAGTTCTTGTAAAAGCTAATCGTAAATATACCAAGGCATCTATAAAAAAGATGATGGAACACAATATCCAGACCGTCCCTGTAACTATAGACGGGATTATTGGAAGATATGTTTCAACTGATGTAATTGATCCGGCTACTGGTGAAGTTCTGCTCGAATGTAATGAAGAAGTTACGGCTGATAAGTTCGAAGATATAAGAGCGCGAGGAGTTAAATCCTTTAAGCTGCTTTATATCGATAATCTTCATACTACGTCTTCGTTTCGCGATACTCTTCTTGTTGATAAGATCAATTCATGCGATGAGGCCTTGATCGAAATATACCGTCGATTGCGTCCAGGTGATCCACCAACATTGAAAAGCTCTGTTTCTCTTTTTGAAAACCTCTTTTTTAATCCAGAACGCTATGACCTCTCAGCTGTAGGTCGTCTGAAACTGAATTTCAAGCTTGGATTGAAAATTTGGCCGGAGTGCACAGTTTTAAATGCACCTGCAATGTTTGTTGCTGAGGATGTTTCAAGCTTTGAAGAGTTGTTAAAGATGCTGAACAATAAAGATAATCACTTTTCGCAATATGTGATTTCTAAACTGCCAGCAGATTTTTCAAAAGTATTGTTGAAAATTGATGCAACACAGCCTGTTACAGAAAAATTTAAAGAACAGTTGCTGAAAGAAATTAACAACCTTGTTAAAGATACTGATCTTTTTTCCAAGGAGTTTATTGCTGGTCTGAATCTTAGCGATCAAACAATCAGACTTGCTGAACACATCGAACTTGGTGGCTTTGACGAAAATCGGAAAGCGATTGAGATCCTTCGTCGCAACAGAATGATTTTTGAAGATATCTATAACACAATTTTGATGAGCAGCCCCAAGAACGATATTCTTGAAATTGTACGCTACCTGATTGATTTGAAAAACGGTCGTGGAGCAATTGATGATATTGACCATCTTGGTAACCGTCGTGTACGTGCTGTAGGTGAACTTCTTGAAAATCAGTACCGTATTGGACTTGTCCGTATGGAACGGGCTATAAAAGAACGCATGAGTCTTCAGGAAGTTGAAAATCTGATGCCTCACGATTTGATTAACTCCAAGCCTGTATCTGCGGTTGTTAAGGAGTTCTTTGGTTCTTCTCAGTTGTCTCAGTTTATGGACCAGACCAACCCATTGTCTGAGGTAACGCACAAGCGTCGTCTTTCTGCTCTCGGACCTGGTGGTTTAACCCGTGAGCGTGCCGGCTTTGAAGTACGTGACGTTCATCCGACACATTATGGCCGTGTTTGCCCGATTGAAACTCCAGAGGGACCAAACATCGGTTTGATCGCTTCTCTTTCCACCTATGCACGTATCAACGAGCATGGATTTGTGGAAACACCATACAGAATTGTTGATGAAGGCAAGCTTACCAGTGAGGTCCGTTTCTTCTCTGCTCTTGAAGAAGAAGGACATGCTATAGCTCAGGCCAATGCCGAAGTCGATGCCAATGGCCGCTTTGTTAACGATTATGTTTCCGCAAGGAAAAGCGGTGAATTTATTCTTGTTCACCGCGATGAAATAGAGTTGATGGATGTGGCGCCTAAACAGCTGGTTTCGGTTGCCGCTGCATTGATTCCTTTCCTTGAGAATGACGATGCTAACCGAGCCCTGATGGGTTCCAACATGCAGCGTCAGGCTGTACCGCTTTTGAGAGCTGACTCTCCATTGGTCGGTACCGGTATGGAACGGATCGTTGCTAAGGATTCGGGTGTTTCTGTTATTGCACGTCACAACGGTGTTGTTGAGTCTGTTGATGCTTCTCGTATAGTTGTAAAGATAGATGAAGGTGAACATGATGAGACCGGGACAGGTGTTGATATTTACAACCTGATTAAGTTTGCCCGTTCAAATCAGAATACCTGCATTAATAATAAACCTGTTGTCAAGGTTGGTGACGCTGTCAAACGTGCCGATGTTATTGCAGATGGCCCTTCAACTGAAATGGGTGAACTTGCTCTTGGTCAGAATATTGTTGTAGCGTTCATGCCTTGGGGCGGCTACAACTTCGAGGACTCCATCCTTGTCTCTGAAAAGCTGGTCAAGGATGACAGATACACTTCAATCCATATAGAAGAGTTTGAGTGTGTTTCTCGTGATACAAAGCTTGGCAAGGAAGAGATTACTTCAGATATTCCAAACTTGGGCGAGGAAGCTCTCAAAGACCTTGATGAGTCTGGTATTATCCGTATAGGTGCTGAAGTAAAACCTGGCGACATCCTTGTTGGTAAAATTACGCCAAAAGGTGAAACTCAACTTTCACCAGAAGAAAAACTTCTTCGCGCTATTTTTGGTGAAAAAGCTGGCGATGTCCGTGATTCATCTTTAACTGTTCCACCTGGAGTAGAGGGCACAGTAATTGGTGCAAAAGTTTTCTCCCGTAAAGGAGCAGACAAGGATTCGCGTACAGAATTAATTGAAAAAGCAGAAGAAGAAAAATTGCGTAAGGATGAGCAGGATGAAATCCGCATTATTCGCAATTCTGCAATCAGTAAACTCTCAAGGTTGTTGATTGGTAAGAGTCTGGCCGTTAAACTGGAAGATATTGAGGGTAACCTTATTCAGCCTAAAGGCCAGAAATTAACTGAAGAAGTGTTTGCATCTATTCCGGTTGCTTGCTGGGGTGCTATCTCAGTCAGTGACGATTCTGAAACCGATGATAAAGTTAGTCAGGTGCTTGATACTCTTAATCGTCAGATTGATTTGATCAAGAGCGTTTTTGAAGATAAAATTCAAAAACTGCGTCGTGGAGATGATCTGCCTCCTGGTGTTATCAAGATGGTTAAAGTCTACATCGCGATTAAGCGTAAGCTGCAGGTTGGCGACAAGATGGCAGGCCGTCACGGTAACAAGGGTGTAGTATCCAGAATCCTTCCAGAAGAAGACATGCCCTATATGGATGACGGTCGTCCGGTTGAAATAGTACTCAACCCGCTTGGGGTTCCTTCACGTATGAACGTAGGACAGATTCTGGAAACGCATCTAGGCTGGGCTGCCAAAGGTATCGGCTGGCGTATTGAAGAGATGCTCCAGAAGCATACTTCAGAAGATAACCTGAAGAAATATCTTAAAGATGTGTATGGCGATTCTGAAGTGGGTGAGTTCATTGACGGACTTGACCAGGAAGAACTGCTTAAGGTCAGTCGCCGTCTCCAACGTGGCGTACCGATGGCTTCTCCTGTTTTTGAAGGTGCGTCAGAGGACAAGATCAAAGGCATGCTCGGCAAAGCCGGTTTTCATTCTTCCGGTCAGGTAACACTTTTTGACGGCAGGTCTGGTGATGCCTTCAAAAACAAAGTTACAGTAGGCGTTATGTATGTTCTTAAACTTCATCATTTGGTTGATGATAAGATTCATGCTCGTTCAATTGGACCTTACAGTCTAGTAACTCAGCAACCGCTGGGTGGTAAGGCTCAGTTTGGTGGCCAGAGACTTGGTGAGATGGAGGTTTGGGCAATGGAGGCTTATGGTGCCTCACATGCATTGCAGGAATTCCTCACAGTTAAGTCGGATGACGTCTCAGGACGCACAAGGATGTATGAGGCGATTGTAAAGGGCAAGCATACGTTGGAACCTGGTTTGCCAGAATCCTTCAATGTTCTGATAAAGGAATTACAGTCTCTTTGTCTTGATGTGGAATTACTTGAAGGCGAAGAAGAGTAAGTATCCGGCCTGCGGGGAAACCCGCAGGCCTGTAGTCATATCACAGCTCTTTGTCTAAAACCGTATGCGGTATTTAGGCGGAGTTCAGAATATACGGAGGAGAGCATCGTGGAAGATTATTTCAGTTTTTTTGATAAACCAAAAGATCCACTCCATTTTTCAGCCATACGGATTTCGGTTTCCTCCCCTGAAAAAATCAGGGAGCGTTCTCATGGTGAAGTAAAAAAGCCTGAGACTATAAATTATCGTACATTCAAGCCGGAGCGTGATGGCCTGTTCTGTGCAAAGATATTTGGTCCTACCAAGGATTATGAATGTAATTGTGGTAAGTACAAGCGCATGAAGCATCGCGGTATCGTTTGTGAAAAGTGTGGCGTAGAGGTTATCCCGTCAAAAGTTCGCCGGGAACGACTTGGGCACATTGATCTGGCAACTCCGGTTGCCCACATCTGGTTTTTGAAGTCTCTGCCGTCACGTATCGGTAATCTTTTGGACATCACTCTTAAGGATCTTGAAAAAGTTCTTTATTTTGAGGCGTTTGTAATTAGTGATCCTAAGAATACCCCAATGCAGTTTTGTGAAGTCATGTCTGAGGAAAAATACATCAAAGCCCAGCAGGAATATGGTTATGATGCATTTGAAGGCGGCATGGGTGCA
>JBGSQR010000227.1:0-6586 GCA_041737975.1 Geobacterales bacterium
AGCCTGGGACCAAAAGCAAAACTGCAGCAGCTGATGATGACAATAGCCCAGAAGGTTTCTTTTGAACTGGTTGTTCTGGACGGCCCTGCCGGTGGTTTTACCGATCCATGCGAAGTCGCCGCTGCTCTGTCCGGTGCAATCGAAGCCATCCCGGGACTTGATCGTACACGCCTGCTGCTTTTCGGCGGCTGTGCATCGGCCTCAAGGGATGCCGGCGTTACCATGCAGATGGTTGGAGAACAGCTGGGTATTACTGACCAGTTCCTTGGCATTGACGAATTGACTGTGCAGGCGGACGGTTCCTTCAAGGTGCTAGAGCGTGTAGAAGGTGGGCAGTATCAGGCTTCCACATGTGCCGGAGCGCCTGCCGTACTGGGCTGGGCAACCGGAAACCTGACTGAACCACCGAACAACCCGCAGATCGGCATGATGAACATGCGTACGATCATGCCTGCTCTACAGAAGGCACAACCGGCACCAGTCGGTGCCAGTGGTGTTACATACCTCAGCGTTGAGCTGCCAAAACAGCAGCGTGAAACTCGTATTGTCAAAGACTTGTCCGCGGATGATATCGCTCAGGAAATCGTGGCCTGGATCAGATCTTAAATCCCCCCTCCCTTGACGGGAGGGGGTTAGGGGTGGGTGAAGCTGCAACCTGCCAATCCCATGGCAATATCCCCCCCCCACACTAACCCTCCCCCGCCAAGGGTGAGGGGACTTTTAAAACTTTTAAGATGGAGGAATAATAATGGAAAAAATACTTTTTTTAGCACATACAGAACAGGACGGCACACTACCGGTAGCGGCACGGGAAACACTTGCTGCGGCCCTGGATCTTGTAAATAAAATTACCGGTTCAACATTGACGGTCGGACTGATCGGTCAGGATGTAAAAGCTGCTGCTGATAGTATAGCCACTTGTGGAGCAACCAGCTTCCTGGCAGTGTCAGGTGCTGATTTTGCCACTTCACGTTATTCATCCGATGCTGCAGCTGTTGAAGCTCTTGCAAAAAAAGCCGAGGCAACTATTGTAGTAGCACCGACTACATCCCGATTCTCACGTTCAGTACCCGGCGCGGTACAACGCCTGAAGGGTCGCATTGAAACTCATGTCAGCGGCATGGATGTGGTTGATGGTACTCTTCAGGTTCAGCGCTGGTACTACCGTCAACGCATGGTTGCCACACTGACTCGGGTCCAGCGCCCCTGGTTCCTGCTGATCGATGGCGGCGTATTCCCTGCCTGGAATGGTGCTGGAGCATCAGCCAGCATTGAAGCGGTTACGGTACAACCCGGCACCGACTTCTCACGCACAAAAGTTATCGGCGTTCAGTCCGCTTCTGAAAACTCCCAGACCATCCGCCCGGATGCTGACATCCTGTTTGTTGCCGGTGCCGGGTGGAGCAAAAAACAGGCTGACGGACAAACACACACAAAAGAAGCTGAAAACCTTATTCTCGGTTTCCTGGCAAACAGCAATTCATCACTGGGCAGCACAAAATCACTGGTTGACCAGTCCCATGAAGGAGAAGCTGTTCTATCATTCATGAGTCACCTAAACCAGGTGGGCCAGACCGGTTCCACCCCTCGTCACCAGAAAGGTCTTGCCACCTGCTGCCATGGCGAAGAGCCGCACGCAGTCGGCTGGCGCTTCATCAACGAACGCCGGGCCATCAACCTGGATGCCAATTGCGGCTGGGCCCAAGGTAAAGCGGACGTGCTTTACATCGCTGACTCTTTCAAAGTTATGGAAAAGGTCAACCAACTGCTTGCGGAAAAATAACAGGTAAACCTGATTACATTTTGCAGGAATAGTAGGGGCGATTCCAGTGAATCGCCCCTTTTGCAATACAACCAGAAAAAACACGGACTGAACATTGAACAATGACCTGATCATACTCGGCCACGGCAGTGGCGGACGCCTCTCTCATCAGTTGTTAGATGAACTGATAATCCCCATATTGGGTGATAATGGAGTGGCCGGGCAGAATGACGCTGCCCTGCTTGATCCCCCACCCGGGCGTCTGGCTTTCACTACTGACTCCTATGTTGTCGATCCGGTATTTTTTCCGGGCGGCAGCATCGGCAGTCTGGCAATTCACGGCACGGTCAATGACCTGGCCATGATGGGGGCCAAACCGCTCTACATCAGTGTCGGACTGATTATTGAAGAAGGTTTCAGCAAGGCTGATCTGGAAAAAATATTACGTGACATGCGCCAGGCGGCAGATCAATCTGCAGTACGAATTGTGACCGGTGACACCAAGGTTGTTCCCCACGGAAAAGCCGACAAGATCTTTATCAACACCTCCGGCATTGGTGTCATTGAACACGACTTACCAATCTCCGGATCCAATGCCCAACCTGGAGATAAAATAATCATCAGCGGCACCATCGGTGACCATGGCATTGCTGTCATGGCTAATCGTGAAGGTCTGAAGCTGGACACGGAAATACTCAGTGACTCGGCGCCGCTGAATGGTCTGGTTGATAAAATTATTGCAGAAGCATTTAGCAACCTGCATGTACTGCGCGATCCCACGCGCGGTGGTGTTGCCACGACCATCAAAGAAATTGCACAGCAATCACGAGTCAGCATCACCCTTTATGAAGAGGCCATGCCGGTCAACCCGGCTGTGCGCGGGGTCTGCTCAATACTTGGTCTTGACCCGCTGTTTGTTGCCAATGAAGGTAAGCTGCTGGCTTTTATAGCCCCGGAGGCGGCCGAACTGGTACTGACTGTTATTAGACAGCACCCTGCAGGGCGAGACGCCGCCATTATCGGGGCTGTAACAGGAACAGAATCAGGAAGAGTACAGATGGAAACCATTATCGGGGGCTTGCGCGCAGTTGAAATGCTGGCGGGTGAGCAACTACCAAGGATCTGCTGATGGCAAAGGACAAGACACCGGTCACCCAGGCCGTGCGCATGTTACGAGCGGAGAAAGTTGAATTTACCGATCACCCCTATACTTATGAGGAAAAAGGCGGCACCGCTGTTTCAGCTAAAGAATTGAATGTTGATGAACATTGTGTGATCAAGACACTAATCATGGAAGATGAGAGCAAAAAACCACTGGTTGTACTGATGTACGGCGACATGCAGGTTTCAACAAAAGAACTGGCGCGCATCATTGGTGCCAAACAGATCACCCCCTGCACTCCTGATAACGCTAATAAACACAGCGGATATCTGGTTGGAGGAACATCACCGTTTGGTACAAAACGGCAAATGCCTGTTTACTTGGAAGAAGGAATTGCCGCGCTGGATAAAATTTATATAAATGGCGGCAAACGTGGCTATCTGGTCGGTATTAACCCGGCAGAACTGATCAGGTTATTAAAGCCGGTTTTGGTAAAAGTGGCCATTCAATAAGGGGGATCAATAATGCTACGTAAAGCGCAAATGAGCGATGTTAATCATATACACAAACTACTGATAGAATATGCCAGCAAGGGGGATATGCTGTCGCGCTCCCTGTCTGAACTTTACGAGTCGTTGCGGGACTTTAACGTCTACGAAGAAGATGGCCAACTGATAGGCGCTGCTGCCCTGCATATTCTATGGAGTGATCTGGCGGAAGTTCGCTCGGTAGCGGTTGCGGAAGGCTACGGTCGGAAAGGGCTTGGGGAAAAACTTGTCCAGGCATGTATTGCAGAAGCAAGAGAGCTAGGCCTTAAGCGGGTATTCTGTCTGACTTACAAACCGGATTTTTTTGCCAAGCTGGGTTTCCGTCTGGTTGATAAATCCGAACTGCCTCACAAGGTCTGGAGCGACTGTATCAAATGCGTCAAATTTCCTGACTGTGATGAAAATGCCATGATTCTGGATCTGTAAAAACACGAAAGCCCTCTCCAGTGAGAGGGCTTTCGTGTTTAAGTTAGTATTATTAGCGCATAATCAAATGTAGTACATGAACCGATGGTCCTCTTCCCTCTTGATTCCCATCTCCAATCCTCTTTCACAGAGATTCTGCAATGTCATCCCTTTAAAATAATTATTAAGCATTGTGCTGGCTTCTTCCCAGACTGACTGGGTTATGCAGTTTCCTTCATGGGGGCAATCGCTCTTGCGCTTGGCTTTTTTAATGCCCACTCCTGCGCAATCCACCAGCATGACATCATTTTCAGTTGCACAAAGAATATCCAGCAGAGTTATCTGATCAGGCTTTCTTGCCAGGCAGTAGCCACCTTGAGGGCCGCGCTTGCTTTTCAGGATACCGGCACGTTTGAGGTTTTGAAAGATCTGTTCAAGATAACGTGGAGAAATCTGCTGACGGCGGGAAATATCCTGAATCTGAGCCGGCATGGTTCCACAGTTATATGCAATATCAAACATTGCTCGAAGCCCGTAACGACTTTTAGTTGTAAGTCTCATAAAATCTCCACCAATTAACTTGTTAAATTTTGCGAGTAGAACATATACTAAAAGTGTCAAGATCACAAGTATTCAGAATAAAAAAAACACACTAAATATCTGAAAAATATTTCAAAAGCATTACATTATCGCACGAGCTACCGTTATTACTATAATTTCATCTGCACCGCCCTTTTTAAGAACTTTGGAACACTCATCCACAGTACTGCCGGTTGTATAAACATCATCCAACAACAAAATTCGTTTTCCTTTTACAGCCTCAGACTTTTTGATGGCAAAAGCACCTTTAACATTTTCCCTGCGCTGGCTGGCAGCCAGATTAATTTGCGGTTCAGTCCAGCGTGTACGCATCATGGCGCTGCGCTCCATGGGTAAATCCCACTCACTGGCCAGCACTTCGCCAATCAAAACAGCCTGATTGAATCCTCTGGTCCTAAGCCTTTTGGGATGCAACGGAACAGGAACAATAAAGTCTGGTTTGTGTGTTAAAACAAACTCCGATAAGACCTGAACCACGTATAGAGCCAAAGGTCGCCGAAGATGAATCTTGTACTCATATTTGAAATTATGAATCAGTTCGCGCCCCGGTCCATCATAAACAAATGCGGCACGGGCGGCTGAAAAGGCAGGCGGCTCTTTGATGCACGAACCGCAGGGATGGTCTTGTCCAGCACCTAGAAATGGGACAGCACAAATTGTGCAATGAGGGGACGAAATTAACCGGATTGAATCACGGCAGGAACTGCATACATGAAGTCTGCCGGCCTCAGAAATAAAAGACCGGCAGACATGGCAATGGGGTGGGAACACAAAATCTGAAAAAGCTCTGCCTAGAGCTTTCAACATAAGACGCTATAGCCCCAGATCGGCATTAACGACAAGAACACGCAAATCCGTAAGTCTCGGCTTTTTATCGATGACAGTCGTTACGCGGCAGATCCGATCAGGAGAATTACAGTCACTGCAAAATCCGGTAACAGCACAGGGAGTTTTATAACTCAACCTCTTGGCATTTGGCGGAGATGTCCAGTCCTTGACCCGTTTAATGGCATCATTAACTGTTCCATCCACAAGCTTGTTGCGCCCAACCACAACGATCACCTTGCGAGGCCCGAAGACCATGGCGCCTATCCGGTTGCCGGTGGCATCTATATTGACCAGCACGCCGGAAAGCGTCAAAGCATTAGATCCGGAAAGAAACAGGTCACAGGTCAACTGACGACGCATGATCTCGACTCTCTCATCCATGGACAACCCAGGTCGTCCATGCACAAGAGTTTCCTTACCAAGCTCAAACAGACCAGCCTCAACTCCCAGCCCGGCAATTGTCATAGAACCACCGAAACCAACAGTTTTTGCATCCTGAGCTTCAGCCATTATGTAATCATAGGCCTCCTGAGCAGTAGGACAATAAACTGCTGTAAATGCATTCTTTTCCAGTGACTCTACCGCCTTGCGACACTTCTGTTCGTGACTCCAGGTAACCAGTTCTTCATTCAAGCTCATCACGTTTCTCCTGTTATTTGAATAACGTTGGGAACAAATTATTTCAAGACCTTCATTGATTTAATTACCACTGTTTCAATTGGCAGATTTTCAAATCCGGGAGAATAACCGGTCTTCACTCTTGCAATCCTGTCAACCACATCCATACCTTCAATCACCTTGCCAAATACTGCATATCCGTATCCCTGCATGCTAGTATCGCGGTTATTCAGGGGCTTGTTGTCCACCAGGTTAATAAAGAACTGTGCTGTTGCAGAATCCACAACACCGGTACGGGCCATTGCCAAAGTTCCACGCTGGTTCTGCAGGCCGTTTGTTGCCTCATTCTTGATCGGACCCTTGGTAGGTTTCTGCTGGCGGTCTGCAGTAAATACTCCGCCCTGGATCATGAATTCACGAATCACACGATGAAATATAGTGCCGTTGTAAAAACCGCTGTTAACATAACCGAGAAAGTTACTGACACTGACAGGTGCCTCTTTCTGGAATAATTCCAGTTTGACTGTTCCCTTGTTGGTTTCCATGACAACAACCGGATTCTGCTTTGCAGCGGCAAAAGCCAGATTGGCCGAAACCAGCAGCATGACAACGGTAACCAGCATCTTTTTGAACATGTTTAGTCCTCTTTTCATCAGGTATTGGATAGATTAAGAAAGTTCAGATATACGCCAAGAAATGGTTAAAATCAACTATTGAGGTCAA
>JBGSQR010000267.1:0-5521 GCA_041737975.1 Geobacterales bacterium
TGGGTTTGAAGAAGGATTGCTGTCTTCATTCTGATGGAAGTAAGCTGTAGTTGTTGATGACCCGGTCACTAGTTTAATAATATCGTAAGTAAAACTGCCACCAGAGGTTAAGTTTGCCCAATTTACAGACAGAGCGTATTCATAGCCAAAAGAAGTATTAACATTTATATTGCCATCGCTACTTGCAAATGGATTATAAGCTTGCGATGTTGCGTTGCCTGAAGAATCAACAGTTTTAATGTTTGATGCAGCAGTACTACCATAAATGTTGTCGGTACTTATGAATATGTCTCCAGATTTATAACCTGAAACACCATTTTTGAAATCAAAGCCCCCGACCATTGTAAGTACTTTATTATTACGGAAAACACCTTCCAAATCCCAAGTTTGAGATTGGATCATGCCAGGTTCAGCTTCGTTATTTTCTCTTGCGATGCCAGAACCAGTAGCACCAGAGGCTTCTTTACCGTCAAATATTGTAATTTCGCTTCCATAGGTAATAGCAAAAGCGTTTTGGGAACTGGCGAACATAGCTACAACAGCAAGGACAACAAATAGTGATATTTTATAGGGTCTCATGTAAGGTCCCTCCTTTAAATGTTATGGCTTTACTTATGCGTATTGCATGCCAAGATAGTTAACAGTTAGAAATTACACAATATTTATTGATATTAGGGGGGGTGATTTTAATGAATGTAAAAAAAATCGACATGGAGTGGAGTATGGAAGGAAGTTTATTATGGATTCATATATCAAAACGGGGTGCTCCATTTTATAAGATGCACCCCGTTTTACTTGTTAAATCATGGTTTGCCCGGTTCATTTATCAGACAGAAATTGTAATACTTCCCTTCATCATAATCATAAAGCTTGACGATCCTGTCTGTTACCTCACCGTTAAAACCCTTGGAATCTGAGATTGTGCCGGTAAACTTGGGGTCATTCAGATGGATTTTTATGTTTGAACTTTCTGCAGAATTAAATAGTGAAATCTCTTTACCCTGTATGGTTCCCATCAATTCACTGCCATTTTCTGATTCAATGATAGTGACATAGCTGTTGTCAAATCTTCCTTCGAGTTTGACTACCCTGTCCTGGAACTGATCAAAAATATATGAATAGCTGTTTTTGGAAATTGCGCATCCCGCAGTGTAGGCTACCATTGCTCTAAGATTTGCTTTCATGTGACACCTTCCAGTCTTTTGTACAATCTGCTAGTGAAAATATCATTTATGGCTGACCTGTGCAATTAATTAAAAAAGTTGATAAGGCAGCGAGCCAGTTTACTGCATTTAAACTGTTGCCTTATGTCCTGAAATGGTTATATTTATTGGATACAATTTATTTTGAAGGGAAGATCTTATGATTATAGTAACAGGTGGAGCAGGTTTGATTGGCAGTTCCATAATATGGTCTCTGAACCGGATTGGTAGGAAAGATATCCTGGCTGTGGATAATCTGGGAATGAGTCAAAAGTGGAAAAATCTGGTACCTCTGGGTATTGCAGATTACTTGGAAAAAGATGATTTTTTAAAGATGGTTACAGAAAATAAAGCCCTTTCCAGCGGTAAGATAGAGGCTATTTTTCACCTTGGTGCCTGTTCTGCCACAACAGAGCTGGATGCCACCTATCTTGTTAAAAACAACTTTGAGTATACAAAGCAGTTGGCCCTGTTTGCCCAGAAGCACAATGCACGTTTTATTTATGCCTCAAGTGCTGCTACTTATGGTGACGGCATTAAAGGATTCAATGATGACGACAGCAGGCTTTCGGAGCTGAAGCCAATGAATATGTACGGCTACTCTAAACATCTGTTTGATATATGGGCCAGAGACAACGGCATTCTGGATAAAATTGCCGGAATGAAGTATTTTAATGTGTTTGGCCCGAACGAGTATCATAAGGGTGAAATGCGTTCGCTGGTTCTCAAGGCTTACGAGCAGATTGTCTCCAGTGGTGGCATCAGGTTGTTCAAATCTCATCGTAAGGAGTATGCTGATGGCGAGCAGATGAGAGATTTTATCTATGTGAAAGATGCAGCTGCCATGACCCTCAAGTTCATGACCAACCATCAGGCAAATGGAGTTTTTAACATCGGTGGTGGTGAGGCTGCCAGCTGGAACCGTTTGGCCGGAGCAATTTTCAAAGCCCTGGGTAAACCGGAAAAGATTGAGTACATTGATATGCCTGAATCCATACGTGAGACATATCAGTATCATACCTGCGCAGAAACAGAAAAAATCAAACGGTCTGGTTGCTGGCAGGAGTCTACGTTGCTTGAGAAGTCAGTTGCGGAATATGTGACAGAGTACCTTGTACCAAACAGGCATCTGGGCGAAGAATAACGGTCATTTAATTCTGCATTCGGAGGATGGGATGAAGTATCTGTATCTTGTAGTTGGGATTGCACTGGCAACTCTTTCAACTATTTTTGCAATTCAGAATGCCCAGGTTGTTCAAATCAGATTCATGGGGGCTCAGTTTGAAGGCCAGCTGGTGGTGTTTCTGCTTGGAACTTTTGCTGCGGGAGCTCTTGTCATGTATCTGTTTACTGTTCCGATGCGGATAAAGGCTGCATTGGAAATGTCCTCGTTGAAAAAGAAAATGGCCGATATTGATAAACCAAAGCCTTCATTGTAGTTTTGGATCGGCTGAGAGGTTTTTTATGCCATATGTAAACATAAAGATTACCCGCGAAGGTGCAACGCAAGAACAGAAGACCGCTCTGATCAAAGGGGCTACACAACTGCTGGTTGATGTCCTGGGTAAAAACCCGGCCACTACAGTAGTTGTGATAGATGAAGTTGATACTGACAACTGGGGTATTGGCAGTGAGTCCGTAACCAGCAGGCGACTGCAGGGGAAGTAAGGTTGATGCTTCCGAATACGGTTTGATTGCCAGCAATAATAAAACAAAAAGCCCCGACAGAACTTGATCTGTCGGGGCTTTTTGTTCATCATGTGTGAAAGTTGTTAGCTATGCGCCTTCAATAACAACGGTGTGCTGCATACCGTTCATTGTTACATTGTATGTACCGTTGTAGGATTGTGGAGCAGCAGCAGGTTCAGCAGTTTTTGCAGCAGCAGCTTTAGCTTCTGCATCAGCAATCTTGCCGAAGTTGATCGGACCTTCACTGCGCTTGGCAAAGAAGTCGATAGCAACTTTCGGGAACATGGCGTAGGTAAGAACGTCTTCGTCAGTACCATTGTTGCCTGGAACTGCAAGTGCTTCTGCCTTGAGTTTTTCCCACTCAGGAGCAAGCAGGTCAGCCGGACGGCAGGTGATAAGTTCTTTCTTGGACTTCTCTTTTGCCAGTTCAATTACTTCCAGGTTCTTCTCGCCGATGCTGCCGCCATAGTAGCCGAGCATGACGTCGGAGAACTCTGCAGTCATTACTTTGTATTTGCCCATCAGAACGTTCATAACGGCCTGAGTTCCTACGATCTGGCTGGTTGGTGTAACCAGTGGGATGTAGCCTGTGTCTTTACGTACTCTTGGAACTTCTTCCAGAACCTCGGTAATACGGTCGCCGGCATCCATTTCCTTGAGCTGGCTTTCCAGGTTGGAAAGCATGCCGCCAGGAATCTGGCTTTTGAAAATTTCAGTTTCAACACCGGTAACACTGGACTGGAATTTCTTGTAACGGCCGAGAGTTTTAGCAAAGTAGAGTTTCGCTTTGAGAACTGCATCGATATCGACTTTGGATGTGTAACCTGTTCCTTCGAGCATTTCGATGAAGCTCTCAGTAGGGTTGTGACCAGGTCCAAGGCTCATGGAGCTGACTGCTGTGTCAACACAGTCAACGCCTGCTTCAACAGCTTTCATGTAGCTGACCAGAGTGACACCGGTAGTAGCATGTGCATGAAGGTGAATACGCAGACCAGGGCAGGCTTCCTTGATACCTTTGACCAGGTCGTAGGCTGGTTGTGGCTTGATCAGAGCTGCCATGTCCTTGATACAGATGGAGTCAGCGCCCATGTCCTGCAGGATCTTAGCTTTTTCGACAAAGTGAGCTGTGTCGTGAATCGGACTGATTGTGTAGCAGATGGTTCCCTGAGCATGCTTGCCGGTTTTCTTGACAGCCTTGATAGCTGTTTCAAGATTGCGAGGATCGTTCAATGCGTCGAAAACACGGAACACATCCATGCCGTTTGCAGCAGATTTATCTACGAAGCGCTCAACAACTTCATCCTGATAGTGACGGTAGCCGAGGAGGTTCTGGCCGCGCAGAAGCATCTGCAGAGGAGTTTTTGGCATCAGTTTTTTGAAGGTACGTAGACGCTCCCATGGGTCTTCGTTGAGGAAACGGATACAGGAGTCATAAGTAGCTCCACCCCAGCACTCAAGCGACCAGTAGCCAGCGTTGTCAAGAGTTTCACAAATCCCGGTCATGTCTTCGATGCCAAGTCTGGTTGCGATCAAACTCTGATGAGCGTCACGCAGTGCAAGTTCGGTAATATCAACGATCTTTTCCAAAATAGTTTCTCCTTGTGTCAAGTTATTGATACTGCAAATAAATTAAAAAATGAAATGTAAAGCCCGCAGTTTGTAAAAGGTTGAACTTGTCATACCAATTAGCCATTTTGTGGTATTTTGTCAAGTATTTTGTGTACAGTAAAAATTAAATAACCTTATTTTGAAGCAGATAAACTTTATACGTTTATTGAGTTCAAAAATCAATGCCATTTATCTGCTGATTAATCTGATTTTGCATAATAAGTGATCATATTTCCCTGCTTGCCTTCCAAAGCAAAAAAATGCAAAATGCTTTAACTTTAAACAGGAGATTTTCTCATGGCATTGCGAGTCTATAATACACAAACCGGAACTAAAGAAACATTCGTACCTCTGGTTCCCGGCAAAGCCGGCATGTATGTCTGTGGTGTAACAGTTTATGATTATTGCCATATCGGTCACGCCAGGGCCAATGTGGTGTTTGATGTTATCTTTCGTTATCTGAAATATTCCGGTTACGATGTTACTTATGTGCGCAACTATACGGATATTGATGACAAGATCATTAACAGGGCTAATAAGGAAGGTGTTGATTTCAAGGTCATATCCGAGCGTTACATACAGGCATTTGATGAGGATATGGCGCATCTGGGGCTGTGCAAGCCTACTGTAGAGCCCAAGGCCACCGACCATGTTGGAGGCATCATCTCAATAATTGAAAAACTGATTGCAAATGGCCATGCCTATGAGTCGGAAGGCGATGTGTATTATGCTGTAGACAGTTTTCCGGGATACTTGAAGCTATCCGGGCGCAATATGGAGGATATGCTGGCTGGTGCCAGAGTGGAACTGGGAGACAGAAAGCGCAATCCCATGGACTTTGCTCTCTGGAAAGGCTCCAAGCCGGGCGAACCGTGGTGGGAATCTCCATGGGGGAATGGTCGTCCGGGCTGGCACATTGAATGTTCGGCAATGAGCATGGAATTTCTCGGAAAAACCTTTGATTTTCACGGTGGTGGCAAGGACCTTGTTT
This sequence comes from Geobacterales bacterium, assembly GCA_041737975.1. Classification (GTDB taxonomy): domain Bacteria; phylum Desulfobacterota; class Desulfuromonadia; order Geobacterales; family Pseudopelobacteraceae; genus JBGSQR01. The sequence goes on from JBGSQR010000267.1 coordinate 5,491, forward strand.
TCCCTCATCATGAAAATGAGATCGCTCAGTC
>JBGSQR010000387.1:0-11488 GCA_041737975.1 Geobacterales bacterium
CTCCACTGCAGGCTGCAAAAACACCCAATATGGATTTCATGGCTTTGCATGGTCAGGTTGGTCTGGCACATACGGTGCCGGATGGTCTGCCGCCCGGAAGTGACGTGGCAAACCTGTCTGTTTTTGGTTATGACCCGCGCAATTGCTATACCGGTCGGTCTCCGCTTGAAGCGATCAGTATGGGGGTTCCGCTTGGGCCGGATGATGTGGCTTTCCGTATGAATCTGGTTACTCTGACGGAAGTTGATGGCCAGGTTGTAATGGAGGATTTTTCTGCGGGGCATATTTCAACTGCAGAAGGACGTGAAATTGTAGAAGCATTGCAGAAAGAGCTTGGAACTGCCGAATTCGAGTTTCATCCAGGGGTCAGTTATCGCCACCTGATGGTGTGGCGTGGTGGCAAAGACGGAATGACGGTTACTCCGCCCCATGATATCTCGGGCAGAGCTGTTCAGGCATATCTGCCCAGCGGCGATGGTTCGGATGTTGTTAACGATATTATGAGGCGCTCGCAGCAGGTGATGTTTAACCACCCGGTTAACAAGAAAAGGATGGAATCCGGCAAGCATCCCGCCACATCGGTCTGGCTCTGGGGTCATGGCAAATTGCCTGAAATGATCACCTATCAGGAGAAGTTTGGACTTAAAGGTGCTGTTATCTCCGCAGTTGACCTGATCAAGGGCATCGGTGTCTGTGCCGGTTTTGATGTTGTAAATGTTGTAGGCGCCACCGGTTACATTGACACCAATTATCTTGGTAAGGCGCAGGCCGCTTTAAAGGCGCTTGAAGACCACGATTTTGTTTATGTTCATGTGGAAGCTCCGGATGAGGCATCACATTCCGGCAATATGGACCACAAGATCAAAGCTATTGAGGATTTTGACAGCCAGGTGGTTGGTACCGTGCTGGAAGGTATTAAAAAATTCAAGGATTATGCCATTCTTTGCACTCCGGATCATCCGACTCCTGTTTATCTGAAAACTCATACGGCTGATGCAGTGCCGTTCATCATCTATCGAGGCGGTACATCAGAAGGTAATGGGGCCATTGCTTATGATGAGGAGCAGGCCAAGGCAACAGGACTGGTGGTTGAAGGGCATGAGCTGATGGAGATGATGCTTAAGAATTAGCAAGATTGTTTTTTATGAATTAAAAAGGGCGTACGGAATACCGTGCGCCCTTTTTAATGGTTTTTAAGTAAACTAAACTAGATTACGTTTGTTGCCTTCAGGATTGATTTCAGGCAACTCCCGCCTTCTATGTCATAACGGAAAAGTTCACTGCTCCGTTCCTGCCAGTGTCGCCCCGCATCCATTTTTGAAACAAAGTCAGCAATGGCAATACGATCAGAATCTGAAATCCAGGTAAACTCAAAAGCGCTGATATAAAGTTTAGAATATGTATTCATGTTTGAATAAACAGTTTTAGCCATGGCTGGAATCATGTCTGGTCCGACAGGAAGTGCTATGGCAAACATGACATTTGAACCGACTGGCATTTTTTCAGTACATTTGATCCTGATACCGCCAGCAGAAATGTTTACCGGCATTTTCTGTGAAACGGTCCTGGTCGTTGAATCAAGAAAAGAATCGTAAACACAGTGAATAGGTAAAAAAGTACTGATTCTTTTGTAGTTACGTTTTTCTACTATTCTAATTCTGTCCTCAATTCTTGCCGTTACGAAGGGAAGGATTGTGTTGGGTATGATGGTAGCCCGGTAACAGATTGACTCGTTTGGAAGCTCTATTCTGAGATCGGCTGTTGTCGGTTTGGTAAGATAAAACCCTTTAACATGCGAAAACATGAAAGAAACAATATCCCCATCCAGATGTACTACGGTTGCAGATTCGGAAATTACATTGTCGCACGGCATTTTTACGTCAATAACAACAACTCTTCCAATCGGGAAATTTTCTTTTAGCGAAAACATTTCTCCCCCCGTTTTGTTGGCATCATATTACCGTAGAGCAGATCTGGGATTAAAGTAGGCGTGATCTTACTGTTTTTTATAGAGTAAATCCATATAAAATTTCATGATAAAAATATCAACTAGCCCTTCTGGCATGTTGCGGATGCCTGGCTTGCGGGGCCGAAGTTGGATGAGCCGGTTTAGCTGGTTTGGGTTTAGGCTTGTTATCACTTTTTGGTTTTACATGTGCAGAAATGTTTTTAGCACCACCAGAACTATCCTGTTTTTTTGCCCCCTGCTTTCCTGGTCCACGTGGTGGCCTCGGGTCCCGAACAAACTCACTGTCCTTTTTAGGTGCAGCAATGGAATAATCAAAACCATCGACTGTACGACGTTCAAGAGTCGAACCCAGTTTCTTTTCAATTGTACGCACCATGATGGTGTCTTCCGAGGTTACTAGTGTAAAAGCGTCGCCACTGCGGGCAGCTCGCCCGGTTCGTCCGATCCTGTGGATATATGCTTCCGGTGTGTCCGGTATGTCATAATTAATAACGTGTGAAACCTGTGAAACATCAATTCCTCGTGCAGCAATATCTGTTGCCACTAGAATCTGATAAGTACCATCACGGAAGCCATCAAGTGCGGCCTGACGGCGATTCTGGGAAAGGTTGCCCTGCAGGGAGGCCGCCTTGTAACCGTTTTTCTCCAGCTGTTCTCCCAGACGTTTCGCACGGTGTTTGGTTTTTGTAAAGACCAGCACTGACTCCGTATTTGTGTGTTTGAGCAGGTCCAGCAGCAGTGGTGTTTTCAGGTGTTGCCCCACCGGATAGAGGGCGTGGGTTACTGTGACAGGAGGGGCGGTATTGCCGACCTGAACCGTAACCGGTTGTATCAGGATGTCGCTGGCCAGTCGTTTTATATCATCAGGCATTGTTGCAGAAAAAAGCAGGGTCTGTCGTTTCACTGGCAGGTGTTTGAGGATGCGACGGATGTCCGGAAGAAAGCCCATATCAAACATCTGATCGGCTTCGTCCAGTACAAGAACTTCAATTCTGCTTAAGTCGATATTGCCCTGGTTTATATGGTCCAGCAGACGTCCGGGACATGCAACTACAATGTCGACCCCCCGCTTGAGTTTTTCGATTTGAGGATTTACCGGGACCCCGCCATAAACTGTGATGCTTTTCAGTCTGGTTTGGTGCGCCAGCTGTTTTATTGATTCGTGAATCTGTTCTGCCAGTTCTCTGGTAGGTGCTATCACCAGAGTTCTCAAACGTCCTTTTTCGCCGTTGATTAGGCGATTCAGGATCGGTAGTGCAAACGCTGCGGTTTTGCCGGTACCGGTCTGAGCCAGTCCCATGACGTCCAGTCCGGACATAACCGGTGGAATAGCCTGCTCCTGGATTGGTGTTGGCTGGGTATATCCTGCTGCTTTTACACCGGCAGCAATTGATGGGTGAAAATTGAATGACTGAAAATCCATGTTTTTCCTTATTTTTTTATATCTGTGTTTGAAGTATAACGAGTTCTCTACCCAAGTCATTTGGATGTTTGAATTAGAGGTAAAAAAAGTAAAAAGCCCCGACTAGAGCCGGGGCTTTTCTTTTCCAGTTTTTCTATGCGATCTGCAGACTAAATTTTTGCGACATTGGCCGCCTGAAGGCCTTTAGGGCCTTTGACAATATCAAACTGAACGGCATCGCCTTCTGCAAGCGATTTGAAGCCGTTACCAGTGATTGCGGAAAAATGTACGAAAATATCTTCGCCCTGCTCCTGCTCAAGAAAACCAAAACCCTTGCTGTCGTTAAACCATTTCACTTTACCTGTTGTCATGTTTGTTTCTCCCTATCCCTTCTGTTGTTATGCACGCACGATAAAGTGGGTGCGGTTAAGCCGATATATAGTGATTCAAGCTGCTAAAATGTCTGAGAAATTTTTTTGAGAGATTATTTTAGAACAATATTTAAAAAATAGCACATTATTTGTAGATTGTAAGTAAAAAAACTGATTCGTGATGGATCAGTATAAATAAAACCTAATCATAGAGACGGAATAGGCTGTTATGTGTCTTTGCGTAACTGTGGGCAGTATCACATTAAATAAAGAATAACTGTTCTTAAGCAGTTTTATTCTGATTGTAACAGTTGTTTTGCACGGATGGCATAATAATAATGCCCTTTTGTGTTGAGTACGGTCAGGAATTATGTTAATTTTACAAGTTAATTGCTATCAGAAAATCTGGCTGGAGAGATGAATGTTCAGTTCTATATTGAAAAAGATTATTGGAAGTAAAAATGAGCGGGAGTTGAAAAAACTCTGGCCGATTGTTGCTAAAATCAACGAGATGGAATCGTCCATCTCCAAGCTGACGGATGAACAGTTGCGTGGCAAGACTTTTGAGTTCAAGGAACGCTACAAAAAAGGCGAAACATTGGATGCAATGCTGCCGGAAGCCTTTGCAGTCTGCCGGGAAGGCGGTAAGCGGGCACTCGGTATGCGTCATTTTGACGTGCAGTTGATCGGTGGCATGGTACTTCATTCTGGCAAAATCGCCGAGATGAAGACCGGTGAGGGTAAAACCCTGGTTGCAACGCTTCCTGCTTACCTGAATGCCATCAGCGGTAAAGGCGTGCACGTTGTTACAGTGAATGATTATCTGGCAAGACGCGATTCGGAGTGGATGGGCAAGCTGTATTCTTTTCTCGGGCTAACTGTAGGTGTAATTATTCACGGAGTTGAAGATGATCAGCGTCGCATAAATTATGCGGCTGATATCACCTATGGTACAAACAACGAATTCGGCTTTGACTATCTGCGTGACAACATGAAGTTCTCACTGGAAGATTATGTCCAGCGTGGCTTCAATTTTGCCGTTGTGGATGAGGTTGACTCAATTCTGATCGATGAGGCCCGTACCCCGTTGATCATTTCCGGTCCAACGGAGGAGTCAACGGACAAGTATTATATTATTGACCGCATCATCCCGATGCTGAAAAAAGGCGAAGTAATTGATGTGGAGGCCAACACACTTTCCGGTAAACGAAAATCTTATACCGGAGATTTTACCATCGATGAGAAAGCCAAGAGCGCTACGCTGACCGAACAGGGTGTACTGAAGGTTGAAAAACTGCTCAAGGTTGACAATCTTTATGACCCGCGCAATATCGAGCTTCTGCACCATACACAGCAGGCTCTGCGTGCCCATGCCATGTACAGACGCGATGTTGATTATGTTGTCAAAGACGGCGAGGTCATGATCGTTGACGAGTTTACCGGTCGTTTAATGCCTGGCAGGCGCTGGTCGGATGGACTGCATCAGGCAATTGAAGCAAAAGAAAACGTAACCATAGAAAACGAAAATCAGACACTGGCAACGATTACGTTCCAGAACTATTTCCGTATGTATAATAAACTGTCCGGTATGACCGGTACGGCTGATACCGAGGCAGAAGAGTTTCACAAGATCTACAAGCTGTCTGTGGTTGTTATTCCGACTAACCGTCCGCTGCTGCGCCCCGACTTTCCGGATGTTATTTACAAAACAGAGATGGAAAAATTCAATGCTGTTATTGAAGATATTAAGGAAAATTTCGACAGGGGACAGCCATGTCTGGTCGGTACAATTTCGATTGAAAAGTCCGAAGAACTCTCTGAGTTACTTAAAAAACGTGGCATTCCACACTATGTATTGAATGCCAAGCAGCATGAAAAAGAGGCTGAGATAGTTTCCCAGGCCGGACGTTTAAAAGCTATCACAATTGCTACCAACATGGCCGGTCGTGGTACAGACATTCTGTTGGGAGGTAATCCTGATGCCCTGGCAAAACAGTGGCGTCGCGAAAATCCCGAGGCTGATGATGTGGAGTATCAGGTTGTAGTTGATAGGTTTAAAGCAGAGTGCCTGGCTGAGCATGATGAAGTTATCCGGTTGGGTGGTCTGCATATTCTGGGTACTGAGCGCCATGAATCACGCCGTATTGATAACCAGTTGCGCGGTCGTTCAGGTCGTCAGGGTGACCCCGGTTCATCAAAGTTCTACCTGTCGCTTCAGGATGACCTGTTGCGCATCTTTGGTTCCGAAAGGGTCGCCAAGATCATGGACTTCCTCAAGATTGAGGAAGGTGAGGCAATTACCCATTCCATGATTAACAAATCCATTGAAAACGCCCAGAAGAAGGTTGAGGCACACAACTTCGAGATTCGTAAGAACCTGATCGAATATGATGATGTAATGAACAAACAGCGCGAAGTTATTTATACCCAGCGTCGTGAAATTCTGGCCGGTCAGCAGATTCGTGAAAGCTATCTGGAAATGATGGACGAAACTGTGGAGGAAATCGTCAACAGCTTTGCAATTGAAAAAACATCCGCCGAAGAATGGGACTGGACCGCCATCAATGAAATGGTGTTCAAGTGTTTCAATACCCAGCTTGAATTGACACCGGAGATGATTGTACGTCTGAATACGGACAATTTCCGTGGTCTGCTCAAGGAGCATGCCCATACATTGTTTCAGGCCAGACTGGATGATATGGGGGAAGAGCTGACTGACCATTTGATCAAGGTTGTCATGCTTCAGTCTATTGATACTCACTGGAAAGATCATCTGCTCAACATCGACCATCTTAAGGAAGGTATCGGACTGCGTGGTTATGGTCAGAAAGATCCCAAACAGGAATACAAGAAGGAAGCCTATAACTGTTTCATGGAGATGATTATCCGTATCCGTGAAGAAGTTGTGGAGCGTATCTTCTGGGTGCAGGTGGAAAGTTCAGAAGAAATTGAAGAGTTGGAAGAAGAACAGCGCAGTAAGAAGATGATTTTTAATATTGCCAGTGATGAAGAAAGACCTAAAGAGTCTGGCAAGGGGCAGAAGTCCACCAGCCGAAACAGCACCTGCCCTTGTGGCAGTGGTAAAAAATATAAAAAGTGCTGCGGAAAGTAAAAACTCCGTGGGAGACATAAAATGGATATAAAGGGATTTCAGTTCTCTGCTGTTGAAGCGGCGATTAAAAAACCTGGCCGTAAGGATCTTGCACTAATCTATTCAGAGGTCTCTGCCAAGGGATGTGCCGTATTTACAATAAATGCCGTTAAAGCTGCTCCGGTGCTTGTTTCAATGGAACGCATCAAGAGTGGATCTGTTCGTGCGGTGGTGGTAAACAGTGGCAATGCCAATGCCTGTACCGGTGAGCCCGGCATGGTTGTAGCACTGGCGACATCGCAACTGGTTGCCGACGGATTGAGTATTCCGGTTGAAAGTGTTCAGGTCTCTTCAACCGGGGTAATCGGTGTACAGATGCCCATGGAAAGGATCAGTTCTGCAATTCCGGCTTTGATTGACGGACTGTCGTCAGGTACGCTGGATGATGTTGCACAAGCCATAATGACAACTGACACCTTTGCCAAGATGGAGGCGCGTTCAGCCACAGCGGGTGGAGTCAGTTATACGGTTGCAGGTATCACCAAGGGGTCTGGCATGATCATGCCCAATATGGCAACCATGCTGGCATTCATCATGACAGATGCTGATATAGAAGCCTCTTTGCTGGAAAAAATGTTCAGGCGGGCTGTTAATACATCCTTCAATGCCATAACGGTTGATGGTGACATGTCCACCAACGATACCTGTCTTATTATGGCTAACGGTATGGCTGGTAATCCAGTGATTATTGAATCCACACCGGAGGCGACCGCTTTTGAAGAGCTGCTAAATGATGTGCTGCTATCACTGGCTAAGCAGATTGTCAGAGATGGCGAGGGTGCTACAAAGTTTGTTGAAATCTGTATTACCGGTGCTGTAAATGATGCTGATGCCAAGCTGGCGGCCATGTCAGTAGCAAACTCCAGTCTGGTTAAAACCGCTTTTTTTGGCCAGGACGCTAACTGGGGCAGGATTTTTGCCGCTGTAGGTTACTCCGGTGCCGCGCTCGACCAGTCGCGTTTGTCATTGTATTTTGATGATATCTGCATGGCGCGTAATGGTGTTTTTGCCGGTGGTGATGCAGAACAGCAGGGAACTGCTGTTCTTAAAAAGAAAGATTTTACTGTTACAGTTGATCTGGCTTCAGGAAATGGTTCAGCCACAGTATATACTTCGGATCTTTCTTATGAATACGTTAAAATTAACGCTGATTACAGGACATGATTCAGTTTTTTAAATAACACTTTTGAGACTGGCCCCCGAAAGGGGGCTTTTTTATGTTTGCCAAAAGGAAATATTTTGAATCTTGCAGGGTTGTTACTGATATTTTTTTTGATTTGGCCAGCTTTTCAACTACACGCCTCAGATGAATTGATGGATGCCGGCCGTATGGCAAACATTGATTTTATGATTGAAAATGCCATAGCCCATAATCTGATTGCTGGTGGTGTGGTTGTTATTGGCAACCACCATGGCATTCTTTATACAACCTCTCGCGGACGTCTGAACGCTGATTTGGGCTCTCCTCAACTTAACGAAAGAACCATCTTTGATGTTGCTTCGCTCACAAAAGTAATTGCAACAACTCCGGCGGTCATGAGGTTGTTGGAGGCTGGTGCAATAACTCTGATGGACCCCATTTCACGCTGGTTTCCGGAGTTTATTGGTTCCGGTCGAGAAGAGATTACAATCCTGAATCTTCTGACGCACACATCAGGGCTTGATGATATTGCACTTAGCACGGATGGACCTATTAGGAATGCCATCCAGAAATTGATTGATCAGAGTTGGAAGTTACCGGGAAACCGTTTCCGGTATGCAGACATAAATTTTATTTTACTGGGTGAGCTGGTTCAGAGGGTGTCCGGATTGACATTGGATCAGTTCTGTCGACAACAGTTGTTTGAGCCGCTTATGCTTAATGACACAATGTTTACGCCACCACGTGAAATGGGAAATACGATTGCTCCAACTATGGAAGCCAATCATGCCATGGTCAGTGGAACGGTTCAGGATTATAATGCCCGTCGCCTGGGCGGTGTTGCAGGTCATGCCGGGTTGTTCAGCTCTGCAAACGACCTGGCACGTTTTTCCAGGCTATTGCTTGGCGGTGGCATAATAGACAACAGGCGTATATTTTCAGAACGGGTTGTTTCACAAATGACCGCTCCGTATTTTTACAGTAATGGAAATGTGGTTCGTGGTTTGGGTTGGGATATTGAGTCACCCTATTCTGCGCCCAAGGGCATAAACTTTTCTGAAATGTCTTACGGACATACAGGATACAGTGGCTCGTCAATATGGATAGATCCTCATCGGGACCTGTTTGTGGTCCTACTGACAACACGCCTGAATTATCGTGACACAAGGCGATTCAAGCGATTACGCAGTGATATTTCCACACTTGCCGTTGCACTGTTTGGAAAATCCAGAACTCCTTGAGATTAATCATTAACATACCAAGAGTTTGAATAGCTTAAACCTTGACAGGTTAGCGGCGGTATGCTAGTTGTTTCTCATCTTTTTCTTAACTTCCGCACCTACTAATCAGGGGAGGGGTCGATGAGCATCAATATTCTCCTAGCAGACGACAGCATCACCATTCAAAAGGTGATTGGCATTATTTTCGGCGGTGACGATTATACGGTTACCGTTGTTGATAATGGAAAGGCCGCTGTCGATAAGGCGATTGAAATCAAGCCGGATGTTTTACTCATCGATGCTCTTATGCCCGGAATGTCCGGATATGAGGTCTGTGAGCAAATTCGTGCTATTTCCGAGCTAAAAACAAAGCCTATTATCCTTTTGACCGGTTCATTTGAGCCGTTTGATGAGGACAAAGCAAAAAGCTGTGGTGCTGATACTTTCCTGTCAAAGCCATTTGAATCTCAGCAGATTGTCAACAAGGTTGCAGAAATGTATGAACTTGGTAAAACAAGATCTTCTGCTGCTGAAATAGTTGAGCCTGTTGCTCCTCCACCACTCCCGGTCGAGGCATTTGTTGCCCCGGCAGAGGAAGTTGCATCAGCACCAGATGATATCTGGGGAGCATTTACGCCTCCTGTCGAAACCCTGGACTCTCATCAGGAAGAGTCAGAGTTTACAGCCGTGATTGAAGAATCAGAGTTCAAGTTAGAGGAACCGGTTGTTGAGAATGCGCCAGTTGCCGATCAGATCGGCTCTGAGTGGGTGCCTGTTGAAGAGCACACTTTTGAGTTTGAGGAAGACACTCTGGCAGAACTGCCTGCCATTACTCAGGAAGCAGCTGGTGACAAGACTGAGTCTGCATTTGGCGAGATCTCTTTTGAAGAAGCTCCTGAACTGGAGTCGCACGATGAAGCACCGGTTGAAGAGCCTTCAGAGCTGGAATCCCATGGGGAGGTTCAGGCTGAAGAAACTTCGGAATTGGAATCTCATGAAGAATCTGTTGCAGAACCGGTTGTTGAGACAGCATTTACAGAGAAAGCTATGCCGGAAATACTGGCCTCTATTCCAACTTTTGAAGATACCGGTAAGGCGGATTTTGTTAGATCGGCAGCAATGTCGGTTATTCACCCCGGTCCATCTATAGATTCCACCACCCCTGCTTTTGAGCCGGTGTCCGCATCGGCCGTTTCACCGGCAGAACCTGTAGCCATGACGGAAGAGCAGCTTAGATCTGCTATCTCTCTGGTTTCAAAAGATGTTATTGAACGTATTGTCTGGGAAATAGTGCCTGATCTTGCTGAAGCAATGATCAAGGAAGCTATCCGCAAGATTAAGGAAGGTCAGTAAACACTTCCTGAACAAGAAATCACGTTTTAAGATGGGGATGCTTCTGCATCCCTATTTTTTTAGTAAGTTAGAATTTATTTCTGCGTTTTTTTATGCAGAAATATATTCGTTAACGCACTTATCCTGTGAACCAGGGTTAGCTTAAACATCCATAACTCAGGGGTAGCCGCATGATAAAAAAAGCCATAGCCAGAATAGTTGAAAAAATTGATCTGTCTGAAGGTGAAATGATCGAGGTGATGAACCAGGTCATGTCAGGAGAGGCGACCCCGGCCCAGATCGGTGCTTTTATTACCGCTTTGCGAATGAAGGGTGAGACTGTCGAAGAGATCACCGGCGCTGCCCGTGTCATGCGAGACCGGGCGACACCAATCAGGGTTGGTCGTAAAATTCTGGACATAGACCGTGATGATATTAATATTGATCAGGAAACTATTCTGGATGTTGTGGGAACGGGTGGTGATGGTACCAATACCTTCAATGTGTCTACCACAGTAGCGTTTGTGGTTTCCGCCTGCGGCGTCAAAGTTGCCAAGCATGGTAACCGCTCCGTATCATCTGCCTGCGGAAGTGCCGATGTTCTGGAAAAACTCGGTATCCGCCTTGATGTTACGCCACAAATTGTTGAAAAATGCATTAATGAAATCGGTATCGGTTTTCTTTTTGCACCGGCTCTGCATGGTGCCATGAAGCATGCTATTGGGCCTCGTCGTGAAATTGGTATTCGCACCATTTTCAATATTCTTGGTCCTCTGACAAACCCGGCAGGGGCAGATTGCCAGGTTATGGGTGTTTATCGGGCCGATCTGGTGGAGAAACTTGCTGGAGTGCTACATAAGTTGGGTTGCCGTCATGGCTATGTTGTTCATGGTAGTGACGGT
>JBGSQR010000474.1:0-3014 GCA_041737975.1 Geobacterales bacterium
TTGGCATGCTTTTTTGTCCACTCTGGTTTTTTGTTTGTATGCCATTCCAAGGCTACTTTTTCAAAAGTATTGACCACAACCTCTTCCTTGGCTTTTTCCTCGGCTCTTTGCTTTTTTCTTTCTTCCCCTGGATCAATACCATTTGCAACTTGTTTACGTGCTGACTCACGTAACTCCCTGGCGTCTCCAAGAGAGATTTCTGGATAGATGCCCAGGGATAGTTCTTTAGCTTTACCAGAAAAGCGGTAGCTAAAACGCCAAAGCTTCCCGCCTGTTGGCGTTACAATCAGTAACAGTCCACTCCCATCGTACAGTTTATAATCTTTGCTTTGGGGTTTTGCGTTTTTTACTTGAGGATTGGTAAGCGGGGCAATTCTGCGTGGCATTGATGGCTCCTTTTTGGGGGTATCCCATTTTTTGATTTTTTGGGGGGCCCTTAAAAACCCCCTCAAAATCATCGGATTCCATCCAACACCAAAAAACTTCACCGGACTAAAACGCAAAAAACCCGCCATTTCTAGCGGGTTTTTGTACTTCACCGGACTACTCCGGATTGTTAGTGGTGCCCGGGACTAGACTCGAACTAGCACACCCTTGCGAGCACAAGAACCTGAATCTTGCGTGTCTACCAATTCCACCACCCGGGCGAGTGATTTTTTTATATATCACCAATTCAAAGCCCATTGCAACAAAAAAATGGGTATTTCCCTTGCTTGGGTGCCGTTGATTTGATACATTTTATAACTTCTCTAAAATATAAAGGAACATTGTATATACATGAATCTGCTTGCTATTGAAAAACCGGCCCGTTACATGGGCGGAGAAATGGGCTCTATCCGCAAGGAGCAGGCCGATATCCGCATCGCCCTGGCCTTCCCTGATGTTTATGAAGTCGGCATGAGTCACCTCGGCCTGCGCATCCTTTACCAGATCTTGAATAATATTGACGGCATTGCCGCCGAGCGCGTCTATACACCCTGGCCGGATATGGAACGCCAGATGCTGGACGAAGGTGCTCGCCTGGCAACCCTGGAAACTTCCACGCCGCTGGCTGACTGCGACCTGATCGGCTTTACCCTGCAGTACGAGCTCTCCTACAGCAACATCCTCAACATGATGCGACTGGCCGGTATTCCGCTGCTGGCGGCTGACCGGAGTGAGACCTACCCGCTGGTGATGGCCGGCGGCCCCTGCGCCTACAACCCGGAACCGCTGGCGCCGTTTTTCGATGCCGTGCTGCTGGGCGACGGCGAAGAAGCGATTGTGGAGATTGCCGAACTTGTGCGCCAGGCCAAGCAGAGTGATCTTTCCAAGCCTGAGTTGCTGGAGAAACTATCCAACATTGAAGGTGTTTACGTTCCTTCCTTCTTTGAGCCGGGCTACAACAGTGACGGAACAATTGCAGAGATCAAGCAGATAAAGGGAAATAAGGCTACCGTCAAACGCCGCTTTCTGAGCAGTCTGGATACCGCCTCCTATCCGACCGAACCGGTTGTACCGTTCATGAAGACAGTGCATGACCGTGTTGCCGTGGAGATCGCCCGTGGCTGTACGCGTGGCTGCCGTTTCTGCCAGGCCGGTTATATCTACCGCCCGCTGCGTGAACGCTCACCGGAGACGATCCTGAATCTGGTCAAGAATTCACTCAAATCCACCGGCTACGATGAGGTTTCACTGCTGTCGCTATCCACCGGTGATTACTCATGTGTTGCGCCGCTGATCTCGGAACTGATGTCGCGCTATGCCCACGACCGGATTGCCGTATCACTTCCTTCGCTGCGGGTCGGCACCCTGACCGAGGGGCTGATCGAGGACATCAAAAAAGTCCGCAAGACCGGCTTTACCCTGGCACCGGAAGCGGGCAGCGAGCGTATGCGGCGGGTTATCAACAAAGGAATCACCGAGATCGACCTGATCGACACCGCTTTCAATGTCTACTCGGCCGGCTGGCGTTCCATCAAACTCTATTTCATGATCGGCCTGCCGGGTGAAACAGTTGAGGATGTGGAGCAGATTTCACTATTGTCCCGTCAGGTCAAGGATCAGGCCAAAAAGGCCGGGACCTCCGGCGAAGTCGGCGTTTCGGTGGGCAATTTTGTCCCCAAATCCCACACACCTTTCCAGTGGGAGCCACAGATCTCCCTGGATGAAATCAGAGAAAAACAGTACCAGCTGCACACGGACCTGAAAAAACGCAAGCTGCGTTTCAAATGGCAGGATGCGGAACTCTCCTTCATGGAAGGGGTATTTGCCCGTGGCGACCGCCGCCTGGCACCACTCCTGATTCGGGCCGTTGAACTGGGCTGCCGTTTTGACGGCTGGCACGAGCATTTCAACTTCAGCCGTTGGCAGCAGGCTTTCAAGGATTGCAATATAGATCCTGAATGGTATCTGCGCCGTCGCGAACTGACAGAAATCCTCCCCTGGGATCATCTGGACTGCGGAGTAACCAGGGACTTTTTATTGAAGGAACGCCAACAGGCACTCAGTGAGGCCGCCACAGCAGACTGCCGTTTTGGCGACTGCTCCGCTTGCGGAGTTTGCGATTTCAGTGAGATCGCCAATCGCCTCTCGAATAATACAGCCATTACGGAACAGGAAAAGCATATCGAGCAGAATCCTGACGCTGTCCGCATGCGGCTGCGCTTTGCCAAAGGCGGCAGTATGCGCTATCTGAGTCACCTGGAGCTGCTGACCGTCTTTACCCGTGCCGTCAGTCGCGGCGGCGTACCGATCATGTTTTCCCAGGGTTTCCATCCGCATCCACGTTTTTCCTTTGCCAGCGCCACCTCGGTTGGTGTTGATTCCCGGGCCGAATACATGGATATGTTCGTGCAGGACGGAACATCTGCTGACGAAATCAAAGATCGCCTGAATAGTGCCCTACCGGAAGGGATCCACATCCTGGAAGCAGAGCAGTTCGACCTGAAAGCACCGTCGCTCTCGACCCTGATTGACAAGACCCGCTACCGCATCACCTTCGATGAAGTCTGGGCTGACCGTTTGCCAGGTCT
>JBGSQR010000482.1:0-2013 GCA_041737975.1 Geobacterales bacterium
GAAAGAAGCCGCCCACATGGGCGGCTTCGCTGTTTCCGTGGATATTGTGCAGCTGTTTACATATTGTAGCCTGATTCTGAATGCTGAGTCTGGTCAAGTCCTCTGACTTCATCTTCTTTCTCAACACGTAGGCCGATAGTCTTGTCGATAATAAAGGCGATGACGAGTGTTACGATGAAGGCGTAGGCACCAGCTGCACAAACTGCAATCAGCTGGGTGATGACCTGTTTAGGTTCTCCGGCGATTAGTCCTTTTGAGCCGACGGTTGCTAAAACACCGGTCATGATTGCACCGAAAATACCGCCGACACCATGAATACCGAATGCATCCAGTGAATCGTCGTATTTGAGTTTTGCTTTTACCAGGATGGCTATGTAGCAGACGAGACCAACTCCGACACCGATGATGATGGCAGCGCCGGGTGTAACAAGACCGGCAGCCGGGGTTATGCCTACCAGGCCGGCAACTACTCCGGACCCGAAGCCGAGTGCGCTAGGACGTCCTGAATGAATCCATTCCGCAATCATCCATGTTAGGCCTGCAGCTGCAGGAGCAACAAGAGTTGTTACGAAAGCAAGTGCTGCCGTGCCGTTTGCTGATACTGCGCTGCCGGCATTAAATCCAAACCAGCCGAACCAGAGTATGCCAACGCCAAGAAGTGTCAGCGGCAGATTGTGAGGCACCATTCGCTCAGTCGGGAATCCGTGGCGTTTACCAAGAAAAATCAGTACTGCAAGAGCAGATATACCAGAGGAGAGATGGACAACTGTACCACCTGCAAAGTCAAGAGCGCCTTTGCCCAGCAGCCAGCCGCTCGGACCCCATACCCAGTGACAGATCGGGTCATATACTATGGTTGTCCAGACAAGTACAAAGACGCAATAAGCTGAAAATTTGATGCGTTCTGCCAGGGCTCCCGAGATCAGAGCAACTGTGATGATGGCAAACATGCCCTGAAAAACTACAAAGACGTATTCCGGAATGGCATTTGCCGATGAGGCTACAAACTGAAACAGGGTGTCAATGTTGATGCCGTTCAGCATAAACTTGTTCATTTTGCCCAGCCAGCCGCCGCCAATGTCATCGCCGAATGAAAGGGTGTAACCAACTACAATCCACTGAACGCCTACAATTCCCATTGCTACGAATGAATGCATCATTGTGGAGAGAACGTTTTTGGAGCGAACCATACCGGCGTAAAACAGTGCTAGTCCCGGTATCATGAAGAATACCAGTGCCGATGAAACGATCACCCAGGTGGTGTCAGCTCCATTAAAAACTGGAGCCGGGTTTGCCGGAGCCGCTTCGGGCGGAGCCGGTGTTACTGGAACTGCTGGTGTCTCAGCAGGAGCGGCTACCGATGCAGCTGCGGGCGCCGTATCTTTCTTTTCTTCGGCCATTGCTGAGATTGGGATCAGGCCGGCAAACAGGAACAGCATGATTGCTGCTATGTATAGTTTGAGTTTCATTAGAAACCTCCGTTTGAATTTGTTGTTATTACTAAATGGCTTCGGAGCCTGTTTCGCCTGTTCTGATCCTGATGGCATCTTCCAGCGGCAGGA
Organism: Geobacterales bacterium; assembly: GCA_041737975.1. Lineage (GTDB taxonomy): Bacteria > Desulfobacterota > Desulfuromonadia > Geobacterales > Pseudopelobacteraceae > JBGSQR01. Next base: position 1,563 of record JBGSQR010000482.1, read on the forward strand.
TGAATATTTTGCCGTCACCGATTCTGCCGGTCTTGGCAACATTCTGGATGGTTTCGATTACCTTGTTGACAAGTTCATCAGCTACTGCAATTTCCAGTTTGATTTTTGGGATAAAATCAACGACATATTCAGCGCCGCGATAGAGTTCTGTATGGCCTTTTTGACGACCGAATCCCTTTACTTCGCTGACGGTTATACCTTCGATACCGATTTCATTGAGGGCATCTTTTACTTCGTCCAGTTTGAAGGGTTTGATTATTGCCATGATGAGTTTCATTGCGCCTACCTCCTTGTGTGCGTTTGTGTTAGGAACTTCCTGGTTACGGGGTGGAGTTGTCCACCCGTAACCAAATAATATTGTTAGAAGTTTATATCAAGCTGAGTAGTGAAAGTCGGTTTGCCGCCAGGAAGACCTGTCTGGCCAGGATTGTATACGTTGGCGCCTATGAGG
>JBGSQR010000530.1:0-3055 GCA_041737975.1 Geobacterales bacterium
GCCGATGTGGGTTCATCAAACAGCAACAGTTGAGGCCTGATGGCAACCGCCCGGGCAATAGCTACTCGCTGCTTCTGTCCTCCTGACAACTGGGCCGGTGTTTTTAGGGCATGGCCAGCCAGTTGAAAACGGGATAGTAGCTGCAGGGAATAAGTTGCTGCTTCATCAGGAGAATAGCCATGCACTTTTTCCAGCGGTAGGGATATATTCTGTAATGCGGTCAAATGCGGAAAGAGATTGAAGGCCTGAAATACAACTCCTATCTTGCGCCTGTAAGGGAGCAGATAATCTTCACCAGTCTGCACCCGGTCCCCATCCAGAGAAAAATTGCCGCTATCAGGTATTTCAAGCCCTGCAATAATTCGCAATAAAGTGGATTTGCCGCCTCCGGAAGGTCCCATCAGCGCCACGGTGCTCATTTTAGGAATGGATAATGTCACTCCGCTTAATGCAGCATGGTCTCCATAGGACTTGGTAATATTGTTGATTTCAAGTTGCATAGCGATACTTCTTTTCCAGTTGTTTGGTCCAGAGGGAAATCGGCAGGGTCAGCAGCAGATACCCGACTGCCAGCGGCAGGTAGCTTTCAAGGGTACTGAAAGTGAATGAGTTAACTTCCTGGGCGTTCAGGGTGAATTCATTGACCGAGATAATCGATAGCAGAGACGAGTCCTTGATCAGTGAAGCAAATTGGCCTGCCAGAGGTGGCAACGCTTGTCTTACAACTTGAGGGAATATAACATAACGGTAAATCTGCAGGCGAGTGAAACCAATGGCCCGGGCTGATTCAAGTTGCGACTCCCCGATACTTTCAATGCCGGCCCGGATTATTTCTGAAATATAGGCACCGGAGAACATGGCCAGTATGACAATGCCAACAAAATAGCGGTTGTTAATACCAAAGGCATCTGCCACCACATAGAAGAAAATCAGGATCTGCACCAGAAGCGGAGTGCCCCTGATGATCTCCATATACACCCGTGACAGGTATCTCAGTGGCAGAAAATGAGCACGCTGCGCCAGGGCCGTAAGCAGGCCGATCAACAGGCTCAGGCACATGGCTGCCGCTGAGACAACAACGGTCATCATCCAGCCGTTGATAAATTTGGTCCGATAGACGTATACAGCCTCCCACCCCCAGGTGAATTTCACCTGACTGAAGAAGAACCAACAAGACAGAGTGACTAGTAGGAAGATCAGCAGCCAGCTGGAAACTGCGGCGACCGGTGTAACCCGGTCACCCTTTCCTTCACGAGAAATGAAAAAAAAGCTGCGCAGCGTATTTTTAAAAATAGAAAGGATACTTAAGCTCCTTGAAGGTCTCTTTCTGCTCTTTCAGGTGAGCATCACCCAGGCGTTCAAATCCTCCTTGCTCACGGAAAGTTTTCAGGAATTGATTTACCTGTGCTTTTAACTGGTCATCTCCCTTACGCAGGGCGATGCCCCATTTTTCCTGTTGAAACGGGCTTAGTATTGCCCTGGTTGTTTCCTGGTTTTTCTTCCAATTCTGGTAAGTTGACATCTGGTCATAGATAAAGACATCGGCCTTGCCCTGAACAACTTCCAACACAGCTGCGGCTTCTTTGTCCAATACCAGCAGTTTGGCGTTTTTAAATTTCTGGGTAACAAAGGTATGTCCGGTAGTCCCCTTTTTTACAGCAACAGTCACTCCCGGTTTATCCAGATCATCGATTGATTTAACTGGTGACTTTTTCCCAACCAGCAAACAGAGTCCGGTTGACAGGTATGGGTCTGAGAAATCAATCGACTGTTTGCGCTCTTCCGTTATGGTCATGGATGAGATAATCAGATCAATTTTTCCGGTTTTAAGGGCCGGAATCAGGCCGTCAAAAGCTGTATTTTGTATAACAATCTTTTTGCCCAGCGCTTTACCCAATTCATTGGCAAGGTCAACACTGACTCCTTTGGGTGTGCCTTTTTCATCAGTCATTTCAAAGGGCGGATAGGCCAGTTCCATACCGATAGTTAATGTATCTTTTGCCGCGGGTTTGTCTTTGTCTTTACATCCGGTAATCAGCAGGCTGGATGTTAATACAAGTGCAGCCAGCAAGATCAGACGCTTGAAAATATATCTTTTCATCTCTTTAATACTCCTTTTCAAGTGGGTGCTTGGATATCATCTCCTTTATACCCAACTAAACTATCGTTGTCCATATATTGAAAGTATTAATTATCATGTTTGAACTTCAAAAATACGTCAATTCCCTTTTAATAATATTGTTGTTTTTTAAGCTGATCTGGCTTCAAAACAGCTTCTATACTCTTGACGAAAGTAGTCTTTTCTGAAACAATCCGGCGACTGTTTAAATTTGTTTGTCAAGGAGCTTGAAATGAAGAAACTGCTTGTGTTGTGTGCATGTTTTGTTCTGTCTCTGTTCACTGTAAGCGCTTTTGCAGGCGACGGATCCTGGGACCTGGTCAAGAAGAATGGTAAGCTGGTTATCGGTTTGGATGATGCCTTCCCACCAATGGGATTTCGTAAGGCAGACGGGAAACTGGTTGGTTTTGACATTGATGCCGCAGAAGAAGTTGGTAAGCGTCTTGGAATAAAAATCGAGTGGCAGCCAACCGCATGGGACGGTGTTATCCATTCGTTGAATGCCAAGAAATTCGACTGTATCTGGAACGGCATGACTATTACTGAGGCACGGGCCAAAGAAGTTGCTTTTACAAAGCCCTATGTTATGGATGGCCAGATTGCAGTTATCAACTTTAAGGATAAACGCTTCAAGAGCCTGGCGGACCTGAAGGGTGTAAAAGCAGGCACACAGAAGGGTTCTTCCGGACTGCAGGCTGCTAAGAAACTGCCTAATGCACCGGCAGAACTTAAAGAATATGACGACTACCCAAAAGCACTGCTTGATCTTGAAGCCGGACGCATTGACGTAGTTGTAGTAGATAACGTCACCGGTCGTGACTTTATTGCCAAGCGTCCTGGTAAATTCAAAACCGTTCCTGGTATGATCAGCAAGGAACCATTCGGCATCGCTTTCCGTAAAGCAGATACAGACCTGCGTGCCAAGGTTCAGGTTAC
>JBGSQR010000571.1:0-4712 GCA_041737975.1 Geobacterales bacterium
TCCCTGTCCCACTGCAGGTCAGCCATTTCAGCTTGCGTAGTCGTGCAAGATTCTCCAACCCGGCATCAGTAATGGCTGTATGATAGATATACAGCCTTTGCAAGTCAGTCAAACCGCTCAGTCGCTGTAGTCCAGCATCGGTAATTGTTGTATTTGACAGATACAACTCCTCCAGACCTGAAAGATGAATCAGATGCAGCAGGGCGTCATCGTCCACATCATACATAAACAGGGCCTGGAAATCATTGGACTGCATTTTATCCAGAAAGCGGAGATCCGTGTCACCATTGCCATGCACATCCAGTCTGATGGACTTATCCAGAAAGAACTCCCTGACACCTCTAGCGTTTCCGAGCCGTTTCCAATCGCGATAATCCACCGACCCCCTGTTGCGCTCAAACAGCATTCCGCAGGACTTATCTTCCGGAAAACGAATAATCCTGGTTTCCGCAAATTTAAGCTCGCCCTGGGTATCTTCCTCACCGCGCAAAGCCGACAAACGCCTTTTGGCTTTTGCGATATCAAGATCGACCGTGGCTGCCATTTCAGCCATCAGGTCTATACCGTCTTTTCTGGCCTCGTCTACCCTGACCTTAAAACTATAAATGTCCGAATCCTTCAATTCTTCAATCTGCCCGATGACCGCATGAATATCCTGCTGAACCCGTGATATTTGACGAATCACCCGCACCAGTTCAACAGCTATATCAGGAGCTGATGAGGACTCTGGCGGCTGTTCCCAATCAGACAGCATTTTTTCCAGTGTGCGGCGGTCACTGTTTTCATAGGCCTGATTGGCAATGGACATTAATTCCTGACGTCGTTTTCGTTCGCCATCGTCAGAAGCAAAATCAGGATGCACCGCCTTGGCAACCTCGCGATAGATACTCTTCAGGCTCTTAAACTGCAGATCAAGGCTGGGTTCTTCTTCATCCAGCAGATCTGTCTTGTGTGGATAACGAGTATGAATCTCTTCCTTGGCACAGTAATCATTGTTTTTGCCAAGTTCATCCTTACCTAACAGGCCATTCAGCTGCCATTCCAGGTCCTCAAGTTTGCTGATACGATTACCTAGCGCCTGTTCATAACTATTTTCAAACTGCCGGATTTCGGCCCGCAGATCATTGCATCGCTTCTGCCAAAGCGAGAGATCCTGCTGACACTGGTCCAGCTTTTCGCGTTTTAGTTCGAGTTCAATCTCTTCAGGTGTTTTAAGACGGTTGCGGAATGGGGTCATCTCAAAGGCCTCTGGATATGACGAGTTCGCGGGATTCTTTGGCAAGGGACAATGTGATTTTGCGTTTTTCTGCCAGAGAAAGCCGATAAATACTCTCAAAAGTATCAATCAACTCACCAACTTCACGGCTTGTCGTAATAAGAATGTAATCTACAACGTCATCAGGCACACGTACCTGCCTGTCATCTGCCACCTTTTTGAGAATCATCATACGTGAATGGTCGTCAGAAGCATCGACTCTGGCCACAAGCCCCCATAACAGCCTGGAAACGAGATGATCATCAATATGCGGCAGTTCACGCGGTGGATAAAGGCCTGCCATAACAATTGGACGTCCGGCAATATAGTAGTCGTTAAAAACCTGCCACAACGCTGCCCTGACAGCTGCATCATCGGGCAAAAGATGCAGATCGTCGATCAACAGAGCCGCTGATTTTTCAAATGTAGCTGCAACCGTTTCAGAAGACATGGGTGTTTTACAGGAGAGATAAGCAACATTTCCGGTGCCGTTTATGGCCAGTTCCTGCCTGACTGATTTGATCAAGTGAGTTTTACCGGAACCGGAGGGTCCGTGCAGATAGAGCAGTTTGTCAGAATCTGCAATATCAACGATACGCTTTGCAAATTGCAGGGCGGCGGCATTTCCATCGCAAACAACAAAGCTGTCAAAGGTTGAAAGCGAATCAACTGGGAATTCAAGGATCTGTTGTTTCATTTTAAAACAGTTTCGCCTGAGCGGAATCAGGTGCGATGCGACCGAAATGCTGATAAGCCGCCAGTGTGGCCACACGTCCACGTGGTGTACGGTTAAGGAAACCATTCTGGATCAGGTACGGCTCGTAAACATCTTCGATGGTATCGCTCTCCTCGCTGATTGCCGCAGCAATGGTATCCAGTCCGACCGGCCCACCACCAAACTTGTCGATGATGGTCAGCAGGATCATGCGGTCCATATTATCGAAACCCATCTTGTCGATCTCGAGCAGTGCCAGTGTTTCCCGGACAACATTGAGAGTAATCACGCCATCGGCCCGAACCTGGGCATAGTCCCTGACCCGACGCAACAGTCGGTTGGCGATACGTGGCGTGCCTCGACTGCGGCGGGCCAGCTCACTGGCGCCTTCCGGGTCTATTTTCATTCCAAGGATACGTGATGATCTGGTAATAATCGTAGCCAATTCACTATCCGTATAGAACTCCAGGCGCGATATAACTCCGAAACGGTCCCGCAATGGCGAAGACAAAAGCCCGGCGCGAGTAGTCGCCCCAACCAGGGTAAAGCGCGGCAGATCAAGTTTTATAGAACGGGCACTGGGGCCTTGACCTATAATAATATCCAGTTGAAAATCCTCCATGGCCGGGTAGAGAATTTCTTCAACCACATGGGAAATACGGTGGATTTCATCAATGAAAAGTACATCGTGCGGCTCAAGATTTGTCAGTATGGCAGCCAGATCTCCAGGCCTTTCAATTACGGGTCCGGAGGTGGATTTGATATTGACACCCATCTCACAGGCAACAATATTGGCGAGGGTGGTCTTGCCAAGGCCTGGCGGACCATAAAAGAGCACATGGTCAAGAGCTTCTCCACGTCCACGCGCTGCCTCGATAAAAAGCCTCAGATTCCCTTTGATTTTTTCCTGTCCAATATAGTCATCTAACGCCCTCGGTCTAAGGGTAGAATCAAATTGGGAGTCGTCTTCACATTTTTCAGGGGTTATGGGGCGATTCTGCATCATTTCTCCGGTTATATCAGGCCATGGTTTGAAGCGAAACTATGACCTAAATTGTCAATTTTGTCAAAGAGGAGTATTGATAGAAATCCTTACGCCAAATGCCTGGACGGAATCAAAGAAAGGGCTAAAAAGGCTGCATTGAAAAGCATCTTGTGATAATCTGCGCATACAATGACAACTTCTCTTTCAAACTACATATCTTTGCTTTTTATTGGTGTTTTATCGGTTTTAATCTTCTCCGGCTGCGCCGGACAACAAAAGACCAGACAATATGAAAGCGCACAAAAAACCCCTTCAAAAGCGACCCAGAAACCTTATTCTGTATATGGTAAAAGATATGAACCGCTGGCAAGCGCTCTTGGCTTTGAGCAGGAAGGCATTGCCAGCTGCTATGGACGTGATTTCCATGGTCGGAAGACCAGTAGTGGAGAGCTATTCGATATGTATGCCATGACAGCCGCCCACAAGACACTTCCCCTGGGAGTCTATGTCAAGGTCAGGCACAGAAAAACTGATAGCGAGGTGGTTGTCCGCATTAATGATCGCGGCCCTTTTGTCGGAAACCGCATTATCGATCTGTCCGAAGGAGCGGCTGGTAAACTGGGAATGCTTCAGGAAGGACTTGCACCGGTAAAGGTTACAGCTCTTGGTTATAAATCAGAAACCATTCCAGGGAGTACCATCTTCAAGCAGCCGGAAAATTACGACAACGGCAACTACACGTTGCAGGTAGGGGCTTTTACTGTAAAAGAAAATGCTTATCGCTATGCTGTAGACTTAAAGAAAAAATACGGAACTGCAGATGTACAGGAGGCGACGGTAGCAGGCACCAGATACTACCGTGTCAGAATGGGACGCTACACTTCACTCAAGGCTGCCCAGACAGCTCTGGAAAAGTATTGGAAAACCGGGTTTGCCGGAAGTTTTACAGTTGCAGTCGACTGATCAACAATACGTAATCAGGCCACTACCACTTTAAGTCTGCCAACCTGCTCAATCTCAGCAACAATTTTATCCCCATTTTTAATTGCCCCTACACCTGCTGGTGTTCCGGTCAAAATTATATCTCCAGCTTCAAGTGTGAATATTCCAGACATATAACTGACAATATCTATAATTGAATTAATCATCAGGGACGTATTGCCGTTCTGCCGTTCTTCCCCGTTTATCGCCAACCTGATATTCAGTTTCTGAGGGTCGCTTACACGGTTTGTCGAAACAAAGGCAGATAACGGGCAGGCGGTATCAAATCCCTTGGCAATCTCCCATGGTAATCCCTTCTTTTTCTGCTCTGCCTGAACATCACGCAGAGTCAGGTCAATTGCAATACCAAAACCGGCTATGCATTCTGGCACGCTGGCAGATTGAATATTTTTAGCTATCTTTCCAATCAACACCGCCAGTTCAACCTCATGATGACAATCATTTGAATATTCAGGAATCTCAATCTGTTGGCCTTCTACTACTACAGAACTGGAAGGCTTGATAAATATAACCGGTGCAGAAGGTGTTTCATTTCCAAGCTCTTTGATATGGTCAACATAGTTACGGCCAATACAGATAATTTTCCCGATCGGGTATTCAAACCGTGATCCATCCAAAACAGCATATTTCATAGTAAACTCCTCTTCTTGGCTTCTAAAAACTTTCAATAACTAGAACGTTTATCTCGTCAAAGTCAAGCGTCACCAAGAACAAGAGGCCCGATAAAATTATCGGGCCTCAAATTATACCGGAAG
>JBGSQR010000612.1:0-5194 GCA_041737975.1 Geobacterales bacterium
TCGGTGCTACTCTGGAAGAGTGGCAGACGTACCAATGGGATGGAGCCACCGCCAAACGTCATCGGATCGAGATCCGCAAATGGTGCGGTTACCGCGAAGCCACGCTTAGCGATCAGAATGATTTCAAGCAATGGCTCATAACAGAGGAAATTCCCAAGGAACATCGAGAAGACAGGCTACGCGAAGTTCTGTTACTGCGCTGTCGGCATCTCAGAATTGATCCCCCAACCACCGACCAGACCAAGCGACTCATCCAATCCGCAGTTACCGCGCATGACAGCCGCTTCTGTGAAAAAATAGGCGGCAGCTTCGATGCTGCATTATTGAACCGAATGAATTCCCTTTTGCTGCTCCAGGATGCTGCTGATGGTGAATGGACCGTCTGGCAGACGCTCAAGAGTGATCCAGGCAAAGCCGGTTTGGCAAGTGTCAACGACGCAGTTGTCCGTCTTCTGACCGTTAGAGGAATAGGTCTGTCTCACGATCTTTTCAAAAGCGTATCTCCAAAACTGTTGGATCGATTTGCCAAACGCGCTGCCGTTGAAGAACCCTTTGAACTGAGGCGTCATGCATCCTCTCTCCGTGGCACTCTTATTGCGGTCTATCTTCACCGCCGTACTGAGGAACTTACCGACCACCTGGTAGATTTGCTGATTGAAACCGTCCATAAAATGGGCAAGAAGGCCGAAAGCCGCATAGATGACAGCTTGGGCGAGGCACTTCAGAAAGCTCCCAGCAAGATGGCAAAACTGTACAGGATCGCCAAAGCATCGATAGAAACACCTCAAGGTGTCGTCTCGGATGTAATTTTTCCAGAAGTCCCTGAGAAATGGCTGTTGGCACTGATCCAGGAAGTTGAAGCTGGGGCAGGACATACGGATAAAGTTAAGACCGCACTACAGCGCTCCTACGGCTTTCATTACAGGAGAATCCTGCCCGGACTGCTGAACAATCTGGAATTCAGATGTACAAACACCCAGTACCAGCCGCTGATGCAAGCCCTTGCGTTGGTAAAATCATTTATGGAACTCAAGAGTCCGGTTTTTCCCCCAGGGACTGACGTCCCCCTGAAGGGTGTCGTATCGCCAAGTTGGATGGCCTTTGTTGTAGAGGATGAAAAGGTCAACCGGGTAGCCTACGAAATTTGCGTCCTGAAAGCCCTGCGTGAACAGCTCCGCTGTCGGGAGATATGGGTTGTGGGCAGTCGTCGGTATCGAGATCCGGAGGAAGATTTGCCGCAAGATTTTGCAGAACGTAAAGCGGCCTATTATGGAGATCTTGGTATTCCGATTGATGCAAAGGCTTTTACAGCGTTGCTGCGAGAGGAACTGACACAACACCTGAAAAAACTCGACGAACGTATTTCAGTCAACTCCAAGGTGAATATTGTCCAGAAGAAGGATGGCAGCAGGATATCCGTTACTCCCCTTGAACCACAGGCCGAGCCGGAAAACCTTGCAACGCTTAAAAGGGAGATTGCACAGCGGTGGTCCGGAACAAGCCTGCTGGACATACTGAAGGAGACAGATCTGCGGACGGATTTCACCCGATTCATCCAAAGCGGTACCGAACGCAGTTTCATGGACAGAGCCACACTTCAACGAAGGATACTGCTCATCCTGTTCGGCATGGGTACCAACACCGGCATCAAGAGCATGGAGTCGCTGCCGGAAGATGATTATAAGGAACTGCTCTATATTAGACGCCGGTTCATTTTTAACGAAAGTCTGCGTCAATCCATTGCACAAGTGGTTAATGCTACTTTAGCGGTACGGTTACCAGGGATCTGGGGTGAGGCCACAACCGCCTGTGCCTCAGACTCAAAGCAGTTTGGAGCTTGGGATCAGAACCTGTTGACCGAATGGCATCTCCGGTACGGTGGCAGGGGCGTCATGGTGTATTGGCACGTAGAGAAGAATGCAACCTGCATTTACTCACAATTCAAGCGGGTTTCATCTTCTGAAGCCGCTGCCATGATCCAAGGTGTGCTGCGGCATTGCACCGAAATGAAGGTTGATCGTCAGTTTGTTGATAGCCACGGCCAGAATGCCATCGCCTTCGCTTTCTGTAGGTTGCTGGGTTTTGAACTGATGCCACGGCTGAAAGCGATTAACAGACAGAAACTGTACAAGGCAGAATCCGGCCAGAGTTTTTCCAATATCGAATCGGTGATGGCAGCTAAAGCGATCAACTGGGAATTGGTGGAAGAGCAACTGGATACCATGGTAAAGCATGCCGTTGCGATGAAGATGGGCATGTCGGACGCGGAAAGTCTTTTACGCCGGTTTAGTCGTAACAATATCCAGCATCCAGCCTACAAGGCGTTGACAGAGTTGGGCAAGGCGATCAAGACTATCTTCCTCTGCAGATATCTTGATTCGGAAGAACTCCGGAGAGAGATTCACGTGGGCCTCAACGTAGTTGAAAGCTGGAACAGTACCAACGGATTTATCTACTATGGCAAACTGGGTGAAATTTCAACAAACCGCAAGGATAATCAGGAAGTGAGTCTGCTTTGTCTGCACCTGCTACAGGCGAGCATGGTTTACATCAATACTCTGATGATTCAGCAAGTGCTTAGGGAACCTGGATGGTTTAAAACGATGGCACCACGCGATCTTGCTGCGTTAAGCCCACTAATTACCCTACATATCAATCCTTATGGACGTTTTGAGCTTGATATGGAAGCAAGACTGCCGATTGCAGAATGAATTAGTGAGAAAATAGTTATAACATCTTGTAGTATAAGAATTTATTTTTGAATTTGATACTTGGTTACACTATCGTTGTGGTTACCCCTATTAAAGGGCCAAGCCCTGGTATGGGCAAGAGTTTTGAAATAAACAAAATCTCAAAAAAAATAAGAAGTGGAGAAATCCCGAATGGTGTGAAAGTAATTGATGTAGCCGGAAGACAGGAAGGATCAGTACCATCAGTAGTGGATCGCCCTTCACTAAAGGAAACTGCAGAAAAGATTATTTCAATGTCGTTGAAAACCAAAGCAGAGAATCGCGAGCAGAAAAGGGAATACAACATTTCCAAAGGGCGTGCAGCTGACAACACTTTTTTCGGGGCTGAGGATTTATTTGCGATGTATGAATCTGAAACACCTACCCCCATGCGTGACGCACTTCTGGCCTTCTTAAACAGTCTGGATGAAGAAAACCTGGAAAGCTTGGTTGCTCTTATGTATGCCGGCCGGGGGGATGATGACTATAATGACATGAAAGAGTATGCGCGAGGCTGGGGGCGTGAAAGATGCGTGATGACATTAATTGGAAAGGCTCCACTGGCTAAATACCTGCAAAAGGGGCTTGCAAATCTATAATCACCAACAAAAGGCCGTGCTTTCACTCTCTGGGGCACGGCTTACTACTTTTTAAGAAGATGCAATTTTTAAACGCCGTGAATAACTGTAAATATCTTGTCTACGGTGCTTTTGCCCATCCCTGGCATAGTAAGCCACTCTTCTCGGCTGGCCGAAAATACTTTAGCAACGGATCCAAAATAAGCAAGAACATCTTTTGCTCTTTTACCGCCAATACCAGGCAACCCTTCTATTACATAGAGTTTCGATGTTTCTTTTTCTTTAGGTTTTGACACTCTTAATGCCGGGACATATCCCAATCCCTGTTGAGCATGTCTAGCCATAGTAGCAACAAGAGCAGCAGTTTCTTCAATACTGGCTGAAGGGATAATCGAAATTCCTTCTAGGACTGACAGAAACGACAGAGCTCCATACATGGCTGCCTTAGTAAAATTGTGGGGTGTCTTATGCAGGTTTCCTTCGATGATATATATGCAGCGGCCGAAAGACTCAGACATCAATTTTGCCTGCGAGATAAACCGACCGTCCAAAATACTGGCAAAGAAGTCAACAGCGGCCTTTCTCTCGACAACACAATTGTCACCGACCAGATAGTCCCCACAATCAAGTGTTTTAACTTCGATCTGATATCCATCCGTTCTTTTCAAAATATCAATTATGCCAGATCTGGTTTCTGCTGCATCAACTATGACTTTTATGGGTACCATATCTGCCATTGGCTATTTCTCCTTTGTTTTGAGAACACAAAACATCTTCAACTTTTGGCATTTGATGCAGAGACATTAACGTCCCACACGCGAACACCGTCACTGGTGTCTCTATGGGTGACGTCAACTTTCTCTATTGTTCTGCTGTTCCTATGTTGGAATTTCATCAAATTAACCGCGAATTGAATGCCTAGCATACTGGGATCGTTACCGCTCGGAGGCGTTTCCAATTCCTTATCCATGATTTTACAGAGGTCTTCTTTGATTAAAGAAGTGTCTCTGCTTGTCGCTATCTTGATTGCTTCAAAAAGCTCCAAGTACCCCTTTCCGGATGGTTCACTACACATGAAACGGCGGAACTTTTCTCGAAATGTTTTTTCAGCTTCAGGATTTGTGTTCACTATTCACCTCAATATGTCGTAGTTTTAGAAGATCAATGACCATAATTTATCTTAAGTAAATAAAGAAAAACCAGTGGCAAGAAAGGCCACTGGTCATTGAAGCATCAGCTCATTTATAAATAATTATTTGCGAGACACATTAATAGAAGATTCAAAGTGCTTTTCGTCAAATTCTTCCAGTTTGAGATTCTTATCGTCGGCAAATATCTTCGAGGTATCAATTGTAAGCGTCACTGGCACCATCTTCGACTCATCGCCAACGGTCACATAATCAACCACCTTTATCACATGCTTGTTCTTTTTTGAGGGTACAATTTGCTTAACTTCGTAATATTGTCCGAGATCAAAGGCCGTATGAACATTCTGTTGTTCACCACGATGAAAATATGTAATAAACAGTTGCTTCGTTGGGCTTACATCTGTACTGCCATTACGATCTACAATAACAAGCCTTACAGTGGCATCACCTTCAGTATTTTTGCTTAATACTTTGGTGCTTGAGATTCGGTCCACATCAATCATAGCCTTATTTTCAGGCAACGATTTAATAACCTCTGGTTGGGCTGCAATTACATTCGAACTGATAAACAATAGAGTCAACATCATCAACATTTTGAGTTTCATTATTAGCTCCTGGCCTTTTAAATTAGCAACTTATGTTGTTAAATTATCTGTCAATTGCTCACAAGTCAAGACTGATAAACATTTAATTTGGATCCAACTGCTCACCGGTCAATTAATATTACTCTATATAATTT
>JBGSQR010000618.1:0-16012 GCA_041737975.1 Geobacterales bacterium
GAGCAGGCTCCGGTGGTATAACCATGTCGTAGAACTTTTGTCACTTATTTCCGCTTTTCTCTGCCAAAATGGCCAGTGCGTTTACTACTGCTGCAGCCACATTGGAACCACCTTTGCGGCCGATATTGGTGATAAACGGTACATTGATTTTTGCTGCTGCCAGTGCAACCTTGCTCTCTTCTGCACCGACAAATCCGACCGGCAGTCCGATGATCAGTTGCGGGTCCGCTTTTCCTTCCTCAATCAGTCTGATCAGCTCAAACAGGGCCGTCGGTGCATTGCCAATAACAAAAATACGGTTGTTCGGATCGGCGACAGCCTTTCGCATGGCGGCAATTGAGCGGGTTATTCCTTCCTGTTTAGCCTGTTCAGCCACTTCATGATCAGCCACGTGGCAGGAGACCTTGTTTCCATAGGCTGCCAGCCGGATCTTGCTGATACCCGCCAGTGCCATGTTGGTGTCGGTAACAATACCGCAGCCGCTTTTCAGGGCAGCAATGGCTTTGTCAACGGCGTCATCGGAAAATACGGTTGACCGGGCATATTCAAAATCTGCGCTGGTGTGAATCATGCGGCGCACAACCGGCCACTCCTGTTCGTTCCAGTCCTGTTCACCTGCTTCCACATCAATAATTCGGAAAGATTCGGTTTCTATCTCTTCCGGTTTCATGGAAAGTGAGTCCATTAGCGCCACCCCAACTTATCCAGTGCCTCTTCAATTCGTTCAGACTCAACCTCGGCCAGTTTTGTATGGACACCCAGGTGGGCACCCATCTCCATGATTAAGCCTGGATGACGTTTCTGGGCTTCTTCGATTTCTTCCGGCAGGTCGTGCTGTACGTGGGCACCCATGAACAGGAAGTAAGGCATCAGCAGAATGCGTTCGGCACCTTTGGCAACGCAATTGTCGATACCCTGCTGAATATTTGGTTCATGCAGTTCGCGGTAGGCGACTTCAACGGTTTTGAAACCGGTAATTTCCTGTACCATCTTTGCTACTTCACGGGCGGCATCATTGGCTTCTGCAATACGGCTTCCGTGAGCCATCATCAGGATTGCTGTCTTCATTTTTTAAATTTCCTTTTATTGTATGATTCTGGTCAGCCTGTAGTCTGATTAATGTATATTCAAAAGCTGATCAGTATAACTGATAATTCCTCGGAAAAAACAACTCTGTTTTGACTTAAAGGATAATTATTACCATAGGAAAAAGAAAGGTGGAAGGATATTTCTACCGAAAAAGGAACTCATTGCTATGAAATGAGAGGTAAATATTTTATTTTAATTAATTATACCGCTGCGTTAGCCAACCCTGCAGCAGCCTCTTCACCGATTCCACCAAAGTTGTCAAAGATTTCAGCGGCTCTCTGTAATGTGGAACCGATATTGGGCAGAATATTTTTTTTGCCGACAATTTTGGGTAGGTTGGTTTTTTGAATAAATTCAAGTGGTTGATTGCGTAGTCCGCAGAGCAATAGTGTCCGGCCAGATGCATGAAGTTTTTCGTGAAGCTGTTCAATGGCATGCAGGCCGGTACCGTCAATTGCGGTCATATAACGCATTCTGAGTATGACGATCGATTGCAGGTTTTCCGTGGAAAAACTCAGTTCTTTAAGCTTTTCAGCAGCTCCAAACAGTAGAGGACCCTGAATGTGGAAAATACTGATGTAGTGGGGAATATTGTGGTCCTGAATAACATGATCCCTGGCACGGTCGATGGTTTCTGCAGTTAGTGGAGCAACTACGGTTGTATTGGAAACCTGATAGATATACAGCAGGGCCGCCAGCATCATGCCAACTTCAACGGCGATGGTCAAGTCGGCTGCCACAGTCAGCACAAATGTGATCAGCCAGACAGAAATTTCCTTGTAGTTTAGCTTAAGCACCATGGGTATCTCATGCCATTCACCCATGTTGTACGCAACAACAAAAAGAACTGCCGCCAGTGTACCAAGCGGTATGAAACGTGCCAGCGGTGCAGCGAAGAGGATAATGCACAGCAATGTTATTGCGTGGATCATGCCTGAAAATGGTGAACGGGCGCCGGAACGGATGTTGGTTGCTGTGCGGGCAATTGCGCCGGTAACTGGTATGCCCCCAAAAAAGGGAACGGTCAGGTTGGCAATTCCTTGCGCAACAAGTTCCACATTTGAATTATGACGGTCGCCGCTCATGGAATCGGCAACAACGGCAGAAAGTAGGCTTTCGATTGCCGCTAGCAGCGCAACTGTCACAGCCGATGGCAGCAGCGGCATGACCAGATCAAGGCGAAATTCCGGCATTTGCAGTTCCGGAAGGCCGAGTGGTATGCCTCCGAATTTGCTGCCGATGGTTTCCACCGGTAGCCCCATGAAACCTACTATAGCCGTGGTTAAAACTAACGCAATTATGGATCCGGGTACCTTTTTTGTAATGCGTGGCATCAGAAGAATGATTGCCAGTGACGAGATAGCAATTATTACGGTAGCCATATCAATGCTGTTCAGGTTTTGTCCTATAAATAACATGCGTTCAAAAAATTCAGTAGGCACAAGGCCGTCTGCTTTCAGTCCCAGAAAGTCCTTGATCTGGGTTGATGCGATCAGAACTGCAATACCATTGGTGAAGCCGATAACAACAGGTCTGGGAATGAACTTTACAGCGTTACCAAGTTTGGTCAGTCCCAGGAAAATCAGGATTACGCCAGCCATCATGGTTACCATCAGCAGACCTGACAGGCCATGTTTGGCAATGATAGCGGCAATTACCACCACAAATGCGCCGGTGGGGCCGCCAATCTGGGTTCTTGATCCCCCCAGGGCCGAGATCAGGAATCCGGCAATGATTGCTGTGTAGATCCCTGCCTGTGGGGTGACGCCGGATGCAATGCCGAAAGCCATTGCTAGCGGCAGAGCCACTACGCCGACTGTGATGCCGCTGGTCAGGTCTGCGGCAATGTCGGATTTATTATATCCCTTCAGGCATAAGATGGATTTTGGTAGCCAATTTGAAAAAATGTTTTGCTTCATGTTTGCTCTTTTCTGCCCGGAAATGAATAAAGGGCACCGGTTTCCGGTGCCCTTTATTCTATAAACTAATTTTTTGAAATTTTGATGGTATTCAGCACAATGGTGCTTTTGTCTTCCCTGAGTTCTTTTTCTGCTGTTGATTCAGGTGTGATGTTTTTAAAAGCTCTGGCTTCCATAAATATAACTCCAGTTTATCTCTACAATTCAAGATGAAAATATAGCACTCCATCAGCAGACAAACAAGAGTTTAATACTGTTTTATTTCAAATTGCCATGGTGCGCTTTCACCACGCAGTTCCGGTTGATACATCGGCCAGACCGATGCCGGCAGAGCCAGGGTCTTGCCGTTCAACTCAGGATAGATGACATGACGGAATTCATGTCTGCCGCCTGGCAGAGTGGTTATAAAGTATGCCATTTTGTCATCGCGTCGCTCCCGGTGGGTAAACCAGCTATAATAGCCGGAGTCATCCATGAAGCGTGGATCACGGTCGGTTTCGCGGGATTCAAAGCCGGCCGGCAGACGGTCCTCGATAATCAGGTATTCAAGCGTTTTGCTGTTTTCGATGGTCAGCCGTACTTCTATATCGTCACCAGGGGCGATATTCTCGCCGGCTTTTAACGGCAAATATTCGCGCCTCCACTTGTCGCCGGTTTTGACTGATCTGATGCGGTAAAGGCTGCGCTCCAGCTTAAGTCCGGTCGATGACTGGGCCGCTTCCGGTGGAACCGCGTATTTGAGTTCTGCCGTAACATAGGCTGCACCTTTGTTGTCTTTGATAACTGTGAGTTTATTAATACCATTTTTAAGTGACGATGCCGGAATGATAATTGTCTTCTGTCCCGATGTCATCTTACCGTTGTCAACCCGATAATTGGCCAGGCCACTGTTGTTCAGCTGCAGTCTGCTGTTGTAACTGGCTATAGTTTCATTAGATGCACCGACATAATCTGCCAGTGCAGTAACGGCCGCAGCAGAGGATGTGGTGGTTTGCCACCAGCCGCCACTCTGACGGCGCACTAGGAATTCGGCCAGTCTGCTGTTGAGTGGATCCGATGGGTTTTGGCTGACCAGCAGGGACAGCAGTCCGGAAGTTGTTTCGATTACGGATGATCCCCATCTCCAGCCGTACCACCATGATTCCGAATCCCTGTCGCGGATGAAAGCGGCGTTTCCTTCATTTTGAATCACGGACTTCAACTCAGCCAGTAAAGGCTGCATCGTTTCCCGCTGCCCGGAGAAATTGAGAGCCTCAACAAAGGCCAGTTGATCAGCGACCGGCAGTGATTTCCAGTTGGCGGCGATTTTCTGTTCAATGATGCTGTTTCTTGTGCCACTCAGGGCCAGAGCGCGATAGGCACGGGGCAGGGAGTTTGAAGGTGAATTCTTGATCTGCTCTTCCAGTGACTTGATACCTCTGTCGATCATCTCCTTCGGTACATCAATTCCGGCTTTTTTTGCCAGCGACAGACCATATACGGCATGGGCGGTCATGGTCAGCGATGTGCTGTCAGTTTTCCACCATCCCCAGCCGCCATCACCATGCTGCATGTCTTCCAGACGTTTCAGCCCTTCGGCAATGGCCAGCGGCAGCTTTTCTGCCGTTACCATATCCGGCTGCCAGGCCTGTCCGGCCAGTAGTGAACGGGCATGTACAGCCGGGATAAAGCGGGACAGGGTCTGTTCCACACAACCGTATGGGAACTCCACCAGTTTGTTGATGGCGCTGTTAAGGTTTGTGGCAATGGTAGGGCTGAATGTCAGCTTCAATTCAGCTGATCCTGGAAGTGCATTGTCAGGCAAAATGAGCTCCGTGCTTCCCTCCTGCTCACGCAGTACAATACTTGCCCCCGTAAAGCGGGTAATGCCTCGCTCCAGAACGGGCAGGGTCAGCTCCATTGCATCGCCGGTCAGGGCGCCTTTGGCCAGCAGGCGCAGTGTGGCGATGCCAGGCTTGTCAGCCCTGACGGTCATGTCTCTCCGCAGAGTGCCGCGCGGGGCGATTTCACCGTTGAACTCAGCACCATCCAGAAGAGTAAGTCCTTGAGTTTCGAAACGACCTTTGGCGTTCTGTCGGCTGTCGGTCATGCTGGAAATGATACCGGGAATCTTCAGTTCATCACCCACAGTCAGAAAACGGGGCGGTGAAAGCCGCGCCATCAGCTCCAATCTGGCAATGAATTTTTCCCTGCCGCTGCCGAAGAGGTTGCTGCCGCTATGACCAATGGCCGTGGCCCGCCAGGTGGTCAGATTGTCTGGTAGAGTGAACTCGGCTGTTGCGCTGCCATCGCTGTTGCTGGTCAGCATCGGCTTCCAGAAGGCTGTGTCCTTGAATATTTTGCGGATCTTCAGACCCTTCAGCTCATCTTCTTTTGCCTGAAATGCTCCTGCGTCCTTGGTTGCCCCACCCAGATAGACTCGCGGGAAAGAGTGCACAGTCGTTACCAGATGTTCACGGTTGCCGAGGAAGAATTGCCAGATATCATCGCGTCGTTCCGGTGAAACGGCAAAGATGGCCTCATCGACCACAGCCAGGGACAGCTCGCCCGGAACCGCTTTTACTCCGTGTTTTGAAGTCAGTGTCAGCTGTACCTTGTCGCCCGGAGCGTAGACCGGCTTATCAGTCTTAACCGAGATATCCAGTTTACCCGGTTGGTAGTCTACACGCAGCGGCACAGTGCGGCTGAAAAAGCGTCCCTTGCCGACCGTTATGGCGGATACCTGAATGTTCGGCGCATATTCTTCCAGAACAGGCAGTTCAATCACCTGGACCATACTTTTTAGCGGAATGGAAAAAAGTTTGCGAATATCCCTGCCTTCAATAGTCAGCAGCAATGTTCCACCAACCGATGGTGAACGGACAATCAATCGGGCTGTTTCGCCCGGTTTGTAACTCTTGCGGTCAAATTCGGCCTCCAGATCACGATAGGAACCTTCCCAGTCATAACCGTCCTTCCAGACCCAGACAGAAGTTGTTGCCGAAGACTTTCTCCCCTTTGAATCAGCGGCTTCGGCAACAATTCTCCAGTAGCCGGAGTGCGGGAAGCTGAAACTGGTGCGGGCGCTGCCGTCAATAGCTGTTTTGACATTGACTGAAGATGATCTTTTCCAGATATGTGTGCGGAGTTTTTTGTCAAACTGCTGATACTCAAACTGCAGGGAAACTGGCAACGTTTTTGGGGTTCCCTCCCAGTCGGCAGCCCGCAGTTTTATTTCCACTGGTGTTAAGGGTTTTGTCAGATAGGAACCGGCCTTGACATTTAGTGACACCAGTGAAGGGACCACGGAAACAGCGCCGGAAGATGTTACCTGACGGGCGGCGCTGTCGGTCACATCCGCCTCAATAGTATAGCTGTAAGGTATGTCGTGACTTTTGGCGGACACCGGAATCCTTGCTTCACCATTGTCATCCAGCAGAAGATCACCTTCGCCGATAAAATCGGAATATCCACTAGAGTAACGTTCTTCACTGTCATAACCGTCACTGTCGTCTCCGCTGTCCTGTCCCAGTCCCCAGGCTGGCTGGCTGTAGATGCGCCACTTGACCTTGCCTCCTGCAACCGGGGCACCGAAATAGTAACGTGCTGTCAGCTTGACAGCGGATGTATCTCCGGCTACTAGAAAGCGGTTTTCAGGAACAAGTTTAACCTCAAATTCTGGCTTGCGGTACTCTAGAACCTTGAAATTTCCCTGCCAGGATTCGTTGCCAGTAGCGGCGCTGATGGTGTATCCACCCAGAGCGGCTGTTTTCGGCAATGCACATTCGCCGTTAAATGAACCGCCATCGCTGATCTTCAGGTCGGTTTCACAGACCGGCTTTTCACCGCTGTCAGTGACGGTCAGGTGCACATTTTTTGTGCCTGGAAGCTGATAATCCTCGCCAGATCGCTGCCTCAGCACACCCTTGAAATAAACCGAATGTCCAGGCCGGTAAGCCGGTCTGTCGGTGTAGACATAACCTTTGATCGAATGATTATCCTGTTCCTGAATGGGGGCAAGTTCCAGGAAGGCCATGTTTTTGCCATGTTTGGCACTTAAATGCTGTTTGCCGCGATAATTCCACTCTGCCATACCGTCCTGATCAGTTGTTACGTTGGCACTGCTGTTACCTGAACTAACCACTGTTCCAGACAGTGCTTTGCCGTTGACCAGGTCTGTTGCAAAAAGCAGTGTGCCACCGGGAGAACTCTTGGCAATCAGCCCCAGTCCGGTTACCAGAAACCCGAAGCGTGCAGTTGCACCTTTGCCGTTTATCTCCAGCAGGTAAGCGCCTGGTGGCAGTTCCGGCATTTTGATGCGGTTGCTGCTGGTATAGCTGTCTTTGCGGGCCTTGAAGACTACTGGAAAACTTCTGATCTTCTTCAACAGGCCGACCGGGATCTGTTCAGGTTTATGTAGATCAACCCGTTTAGAGATAAGAGCATCGGCATCCACGCTGGAAATGACAGCCTCGGTCTTGTCGGCCCACAGACCGTAGGCCCTGACTGTAAATGGTTTATTCGGAAGGAATACATCGGTGTAGTCTTCAATGGTCAGAGAGGCCGGTTTTATTGCTGCTTCTAGAGATGCAGACAGGTTTTCACCTTCTTTAATGGTGATTTCGCGGCTTGTACTATGCAGTCGTTCGTCGGAGATGCTCACGGTATATTTGCCAGGAGGAAGTTCGCCAAAACCGGCACTCCCCAGGGGAGAGGTCTTGGCGCTGCGATAAATAGAACTGCCTGTCAAATAAAGCCCGATTTTGTTCAGGTGTCTGTTCTGAATATTATTGGTTGGTACTACTGAAACATTAATTGAACCGGCACGACGCATGACCAGATCGTCCAACTCTTTTTTTTGTCCGGCAGAAAGGTATTGATATGGGCTCTTTTCCAGAACCCAGCCGGGATATGCCACATTAGGTTCATAACCGCGGGCATCCAGTCCGTTGATGGTGAAACGTCCGTCGTTTCCGCTGGTTGTTGTGGCCCACCTACCTGCTTGAACAGTTACGCCTTTCATTGGATGACCTTTGCCGTCAATCAGTCGGCCGCTTAGAAAAGCCTCTTTTCTCAGGTATGCATTCAATTCATCCGGCTGTTTAGCTGTAGCTGAAACTGCGCTTTGCAATAATCCGTAGCCGTCTGCCTTTGCATGCCAGGTGTAAAATCCGGCTGGTAACTGCACAGTTATTCTGCCGTCATTATCTGAGCTGGTCGTGGCAACAGCCGGTGGTGTACCGTTTTCATTGCGCCCGTAAAAGGCCACAACAGCACCGGGTACAGGTTTGTTTGTCTCAGCCGACATGATCGTACCTTTAATGGTGACGATTGCCGGTTTGATTGTTGTCTTTGACTTGCCCTTACCCTTGGCAGCCAGAGCTATAGCTGGCAGCATGAAGATAATCAGCAGGGTTAGGAGAGTACGGATCGGTTTCATGGGTGCTCCTTATTCCAATTCCAGATCAAAGCCCCACCTTCGTTGGCTCGTCTTCGGCTCCTCAACGTACTAACTGTACGCCTTCGTCGCCTCAATCCTCTCCGCCTTGGTGGAATCTTTGATTTGAAATTGGTATTAGTATCTATCTCCATCACGCTTTGCAGTAGAGGGCGTTTTTATGTATTCAGCCCGAAAACTATAAACAGTAACTCGCTGAGGGTCTTTCTCACCCAGTCTGCGCAGCCCCTCGCGGAAAGCCCAGTTGGCTGTTTTAGCCTCACCCGGTACAAAAGCGACCCCGGCGCCGGCTGATTCTATAAACATTCCCTCACCGACCGGATCAATTGCATTGTAGTTGTCGACTCTCACTGGTTGCCCGATTGGGAAGGTGATTTGAACTCCGGCTTTCAGAACCTTTTCACGGTTGATACTGCGACTACGGCTGTCATTTATAAGTGCCAAGCGAATATTTTCCGCTATTTCATCGGCAAGACTTGCCTTGCGTGGAGTGAATCCGCCGAAACAGGCAAAGACACGCTTACCTGTATAGAAAGTAACAAAACATGGCCGCTGAATCTTTGTAGCAAATTCCGGTGGAATGGGTTGAGCTATTCCGTCGATCCTGGCCAGCATAGAGGCTTTTGCATAATCCAGCAGTGCAGCAGATTCCAACTTGGAAAAGGAGGGAGATGCCTGTGCAGTTCCTACAAGGAAAACTAATGCAAATATGGCAATCATTAGCCGGAAGGTTGTGGTGTGATCTTTCGCTACGAACTCAGTATTCACTATGGCAAAAATAAGTTTCATTCTTAGTCTCCACCGATAATTCTGCTTGGAGCCGGATAAATATCTTCGGAGACAATTTCAATCGTTTCAACGTCTTTACTGATGGTAATACGCCTGGTCTGGGTTGTGAATCCGCTTACACCGGTCTGAGCTTTTGTACTGCGTCCGGCTACTGTCTGTGGCTCCAGTTCGGTTTGCTCCGATATGATCCTGACCTGGAAATCTTTTGGAATGGTGGAGCGAAGCGCTACCGTCAGCCTTTCTTCACTTGTGCTGACTTTGATCAGCAGCGGATGTGAAAAAGGATTGCGCAGTTTCAGGTCCTTGCGCCAGGAGGAGATGGTCGCATCACGACCTGGAGGCACATGACCGACAGTACGGGAATGTGGGTGGCGCTCAATAATCACCATTCCGCCCAGCAGAGCAGTGTTGTAGATGGTCGATGCAAGTTGGCAGATGCCGCCGCCCGGCGCTTCTTCAAGTATGCCGAGGGCGTTCAGATTGGGAGCAGCCACGAACCCCTTAGCCGGGTCGCGGGCGCCCACCAGGTCATTGAAGCTAAACAGTCCGCCCGGTGGAATGATGGTTTCATTGATGAATTTTCCTGCAATGGAAGCATTGATGCGCTGTTCTTTAGAGCGGTTGACCAACGAAGTGGAGAAGCCGCTCCAGAGATGCGGGAAGCTGTCTTCGGCAAATACAGGGTTTGGTAGGATATTGAACAGAAACAACAGGGATATGGCCAATAAAAATAATTTCATGATCAAGGGATTATAATCACTTTGTCTTACTCGGCAAGTAGAAACTGAAATATATTTATCTGGCAGATCTGATTCTGATCAGGGATCGATTTTAACGGCGGTTACATGGTCTATTTCCACTGGCCGGTAGATCCTGGTTAGCAGGGTTCTGATCTGGTTGGCAGCCTCTTCTTTTGTGATAGCGCTCTGGATCATGGCACCGGCAATCGTGCTGTGTGTGAAAGTCAGGAAAGAATAGGTGACATTGAATTCTTGCATCAGCGGTTCTACAGCCATGAACCATGGTCCGCCGTTGGTCTGGATGGCCAAGGACGTAATTTTGTAGCAAGGGGCGTCAGGATTGTCTTGTTCTGTAAGTATTGTGCCAATTGGCAAATTTGGATTGGTGGCGGTGAACAGGTAGCATTCCGTATCAGTCGGCATGAGTTCAGCCATCAAAATATCATGACTGTTATTTATAACGTAATTGTTCATCTCTTCTCCGTATGTATAGTTTCTCAGTATCCTTGGGCGCCATAGACTGCTGTGCTGCGTCACGGCACCAGGGTTACCAGGGTTACCAGGGTTACCAGGGGCTTGCCCACCTCTATACCTCATGTCAAAATCATTTTCTTTATTTTATATAGCTCGGCGAATTATGAAACAATTATTTGCTGATAAGCTAATCTTTGATGTTATTATTCATAAATATAATCCATCCAAATTGACCTTTGAGGAATCATGCATAACAACAAATATGTGAGATATCTTATATTGATAGCTGTGCTGCAACTTTTGACCGGTTGTCTTGCAAGACTTCCGGATGTTGCGGAGCCACCTGCCGGCTCCTATCGTGTATCCACAAGCATAACCTACAATCTGTCTGATCGCACATTTCTCTTGCACATTCCACCCGACTATAATTCCAAAACTCCATTGCCGCTGGTTGTGGTTCTCCACGGTGCTTTTAGCACAGGCAGTCAAACCGAGATTGAAACCGGCTTCAGCACATTAGCTGATAGCGAACGTTTTCTTGTTGCATATCCCGAAGGGATCGGGTTGTTTGGCCTTTTTCAACACTGGAATGCCGGACACTGCTGCGGTAAGGCCGCCGGCAGTCTGGTTGATGACGTCAGTTTTGTTAAAGAAGTAATTAAAACAGTTCGCCAGAAGCTAGCGGTTGACCCTGCCCGGATATACATGGCCGGGATGTCTAACGGCGGGATGCTCACCTATCGCTTTGCCACGGAACAAACCAGCGATCTGGCTGCCGCAGCAGTTGTCAGTGCTTCTACCGGCAGTACCATAGGCAATGGAGAAGAGACGTGGCGACTTCAAAAGCCGGGTAAAGCATTCCCAATCATAGGCTTTCACGGTCTTGCCGATGAAACAATCCCGTTCAATGCGGTTCCAGCTACCAACACAAATGAAAAACGTTTGTTTCTGCCTGTAATTGACGCAATTGAGTTCTGGCAAAAATCGAATGGCTGTGAATTAATTCCATCATCATTAATTAACTACAATGGATCAGTAAAACACCTGGCATGGAAAAAATGTGAAAAGGGAGGTTCACTGGAGTTCGTTCTGCTGGAGGGGTGGGGACATCTATGGCCCGCTCCGTTTTTCACCAATAAGCTTGCTGCGGATCATCCACTGCGTGGATTCGATGCTACGAAGCAGATATGGGAGTTTTTCTCGCGGTACCAGCGTTCAGTTCTTTAACTGCTATCTCCTCTTGCGGCTATAGTTTAAAGCTAGTTTTAAGGTTGAAAGATGCCAGCCCTTCAAGTATGTTTTTGTCCGCATTTTATACTTCAAATATGACAGGAATACTGTGAAACCTGCGCCAAAAAAAATCTGGCGACTGATTAATACCGGACAGCTTTCCGGTGCGGAGAATATGGCTGTTGATGAGGCCCTGCTGCGCTCCTTTGATCCGGCTGTTTCTCTGCCTGTTCTTAGGCTTTACGGTTGGGAGCCACCAGCGTTATCGCTGGGGCGTTTTCAGAAGGCGGTGGAGGTGCTTGACCTGGAGCGCAGTAGGAAGGATGGTGTTCCGGTTGTCAGGCGTATTACGGGCGGAGGCGTTATCTACCACGCCGATGAACTGACCTATTCTTTGATCTGTTCACCGGCACAGCTGCCGCCCGCTTCTTCCATCAAGGATTCCTTTCGTGAACTGACCGCTTTTCTGCTGGCCTTTTATCGCCGCCTTGGACTACGGGCCGAATATGCTGTTGATACACTGGTGGACCGGTCACGGCTGGGTGAAAAGACGGATTTTTGTTTTGCCGGACGGGAGACGTTCGATATTCTGGTCAATGGCAGCAAGATCGGCGGCAATGCCCAGCGCCGCCTGAAAGAAGTCGTGTTTCAGCACGGCTCTATACCGATTATTAATCGCGCCGTTGTTGGTCTTGGCTATATGCGCGACCAGCTGTCTGAATATGCGGAGGCAACTTCTAGTTTGACCGAGTGCGGCGTTACTGCTGACAGAAAACGGCTCTGTTACGAACTTAAAAGCGCCTTTAGCCATACTTTTTCAGTTGAGTTGCATGAGGATGTTTGCACTGCTGATGAACAGGAATATGCTGACAGGCTGATGCGGGACAAGTATGCATGCGACGGCTGGAACCTGCAGGGAGTGGAACAATGACCAGAGGAAATGCGGCGGTAAACATTCGAAAGCCGGAATGGTTGCGTAAAAAGGTCAATCCGGGTGAGCAGACCGAGATGCTGAAAATGCTTTCCGGTTTGCGGCTGAATACGGTCTGTCAGCAGGCGCTCTGTCCCAATATCTCGGAATGTTTTTCCTGTGGTCAGCTGACTTTCCTGATTCTGGGCAATAACTGTACCCGCATGTGCGCCTTCTGCAATGTAACAAAGCAGGCACCGGAGGCGGTTGATCATCAGGAACCGGCCAGGGTGGCCGAGGCAGTTGTCAGGCTTGGGTTGTCCCATGTGGTGATCACCAGTCCCACACGGGATGATCTGGAAGATGGCGGGGCGGGCCATTTCGCGGAGACGATCTCTGCCGTCAGTGAAGCTTCGCCCAGAACCGCTGTTGAAGTCCTGATCCCGGATTTTCAGGGTAATCTCAAGGCGCTTGAATCTGTTCTGTCAGCCGCGCCGGATATTGTAGCCCATAATATGGAAACCGTTCAGCGGCTGTACCACTTTCGCAGCGGGGCTGATTACGGGCGCTCACTGGAGCTGCTGTGCAGGTGCAAGGAGCTGGCTCCACGGATCAGCACCAAGTCTGGTGTAATGCTGGGAATGGGAGAAACAGAAGCTGAACTGCTGGAGTTGTTTACTGATTTGCGCCGGTCAGGATGTGATTATCTCAGTATCGGGCAATATCTGGCTCCGAGTCGTCGACATTATGCGGTGCAGGAATATGTTATGCCGGAACGGTTCGAGTCTCTGAGTAAGTCGGCCCTGGCTGCCGGATTTACCCATGTGGAGAGCGGACCGTATGTGCGCAGTTCATATCATGCGGCTTCATATCGTTGATTGTAGTTGTTTGAATGATTTTATGTTTTGAGGAGAGGATGTATGTTCTGTACCCAATGCGGTTCAGAGGTGAAGGTCGAGCAGGCCAGGTTTTGTAGTAATTGCGGAGCTGCACTTAATACTGGTTATGAGCCGGTTGCTCTCCACGTGGAGGAAACCTGCCTGATAGCCTGTGTAGAGGTCAGGGAAAAATGGTCATTCTTCGGCAAGGATATAAATGTATTCAAGGCCATCTCTGAAAACAGCGCAGAGGAAACCATATTTGCCCAGTCCAAAGAATTTGTAGTTACAGGTTTCAACTATGAAGGCCCCAGCAAAGGCAATAAGCTGCATGTCGAGGCCTTTGAAGATCTGGTGAGCAAGTTGGGGAAAAAGGGGTGGAAGCGCGATGAGCAATATGGGCCGCACTGGTATATGATGAGGTTTAAGAAGTAGCCGTTTTATTTTAACAGGATAATATAACTGTTTTATTATAGCATTGTTTGCTTGCTAAAATGGTTTACACCGGATATTAGTAAATAAAAATGCCACATGGAGGCAAATGTGCAAGAGGAAACAATAACCATATCGGTAAAAGAGTTTAAAGAGCTGCGCAAAGGATTTTTAATGCTGAGGGGGTTGTTTGACACATCAATAGAGTATGCGGATCGCATTACACCAACTGACATGTCACATCAAAGGATTCTCTCAAATAACCTGATTCAGGGACAAACTAAGTCACAGCTTTATTTTGAAAAAGCTAAAAAACTGGAAAGTAACCTGTAAGCAAAGATTTAGAACATTGCTAATCAACGAAAAAAACGCCTTGAACTACAGAGTTCAAGGCGTTTTTTTAATATATTAGCCGCTTCGTGCTACTTGCCAGCCAGTTCCTTGGAACGGTTGGTGGCGGCATCGACCGCATTCATGACAACTCCGCGGAAGCAGCCAGTTTCCAAAGCATGAAGTCCGGCAATAGTGGTCCCACCGGGTGATGTAACCTTCTCCTTCATTACAGCCGGATGTTCACCGGTTTCAGCCAGCATGCGAGCCGTTCCCATGACGGTCTGGATGGCCAGCTCTGTGGCAACGTCCCTTGGCAGTCCGTTTTTTACACCGGCATCGGAGAGTGCTTCAACGAATGTAAACACATAAGCAGGTCCGCTGCCGGATAACCCGGTGACCGCATCCATCTGCTTTTCAGGCACTATAACCACGGTGCCGCAACGGGAAAAAATCTCGCGGGCCGCATTCAGATCTGCAGTGGTGGCCTTTCTGCCGGAGCAGATAGCGGTTGCTGCTGTCTGAATCAATGCCGGTGTATTTGGCATGGCCCTGACAACTCGTACGCTTTTCATCAGTGCTTCTTCGATAAAGGCGGTGGAGATACCGGCCATGATTGAAATAATCAGCACCTCTGTAGATATGGCCTGTTCTAGATCTGAAAGAACAGATGCTGCCATCTGTGGCTTGATGGCCAGGATGAGAATGTTGGCTTGACGGGCGACTTCCAGATTGTCGTCGGACACTCTGACAGAGTATTCCGAGACCATGAAATCCCTGCGTGTGGCCATCGGTTCTGAAACCATGATATTGCCCGGCTTAACAGCTCCGGCCAGAAGTCCCTTTATGATGGCTTCAGCCATGTTGCCGCCACCGATGAAGCCGATTGTCTTGCCTGTTGTCATTTTCAGTGCCTCCTCTTCAGTTTACGCTGCTTCGGGTAATCAGGACAACACCGATAAAAACCAGAGAGATGCCTGCCCAGCGCAACGGAGTTACATTTTCACCCAGATACCATTGTGCAAGGAACGCAACAATGATGTAGCTTAGGGCCTGTAAAGGCAGCGCTACGGAAAGATCCTCCCAGGAGAGGACCGCCAGCCAGAGACCGAAATAAACCGCCTGCATGGCTGTGCCTAGGATCAGACGCCAGTTGGTCAGGGCGCTGATAGTGGTATCGACTATCTGTCTGAATCCCATTAAGGACAGGTCTCCAGAGCTTTTCATGCCCTGGGTTAGGAAAATATCACCGATCGCTCCGGATGTAATGGCAATCAGCATGACAACTAAAGTTTTAAGCATTTGCTTTCCTGTCTTTACGGTAATTCACCAGCTCGATTTGTAATCTGGATAATTTTTCCCTGACTTTGTCGTCGGTCAGGGTTTTTAGCTCATCTTCATGTCTATAGTCCGGCATACGCCGGCTGATTTCTTTGTCAGGAAGCATGCTGGGATGGAAATAAATCTCGGTCAGACCGTCCTGAAGTCCATCAAGGATGTTGAGTATGTATTCGCTGGTCATACGACCTGAATTCAGCACACCTTTTACTTCTGTCGCATAGGCTATGCCTAGCTTGTCCAGAACTGGGCGGCAATTATTTGAAAGACGATTGAAGATGAAGCTTTCAACCCTTTTGCCAAAGACACGCTCTTTATCAAACTGCAGGTTGTGCTCCAGTCTCTCCCGTGAGAGGCGGAAACTGGTTATGCCATAACGGGGCATCAATTCGGTCAGTATGGCAAAGACCGTGGGGTGTTGGTGGATATTGAGATGCCCGTCAATG
>JBGSQR010000011.1:0-7006 GCA_041737975.1 Geobacterales bacterium
CTGGGCTGAGACAACAGCACGGCATCCGTTAAGTGCTTCAGAGATCCCCTTGAGAATATGACCACGCAGCGGGTGTTCAGGATCAAAGCTGCAATAACGGTCAACCTTTTTTTCGTCAACCAGGTTGGCCTCACCATTTTCAACGTCATATATCAGAAAACGCTCAGCATGACCAAAATGCTGATTTATTTCCTTACCATCTTTTGACGCTACAGCCATTAGCATAAAAACCTCCTTGGGGACTGGGGACGAGGGACTAGGAACTGGGAAAAGATTTTAAGACTTTACCAGTTCCTAGTCCCCAGTCCCTATCAAGCCTCTACCGCTTCAAACGAAAAAGCCTTCTTGCCACAGGTCCTGCTGCAGGCCTGACAACCGATACAGTTCCCGGCATTTGCAACAGTCATATAGCCACGTGCCGAATCATCTTCATCCACTTCCTCATAGGCCAGAACATCCCTGACACAAACTTTGTAGCATCTTCCACAGCCTATGCAGACTTCGCTGTCAACGGCCTTGACAAACTGCGGTGTCCACTCGGTCAAATCTCTTCTTAATCCTGTTATATATGACATAATACTACCTCCGAAATTTGTGTAAAATATTTGTTAAAAACCATCAAACCCCTCCTGGTCAGGGAAGTTCCACCGCTTCAAATGAAAAACAGCTTTTGGGGCAGGTACGTCCACAGGCACCACAGCCGATACATTTTCCCGGATTAAGCACCTTCATGTAAGCCTTGACCGTATCGCCGACTTCTTCCTCTTCAAAAGCCAGAATTCCTTTGGCACACGCCTTGAAGCAGCGGCCACATCCGATACAGACGTTTTTGGCGATACTGGTTACAAACTGGGGGGTCCAGACTTTTTTATCTCTTGTTAAACCTGTTATTAATGCCATGACTATAATCTCCTTTTTTATGGCCGGAATGGTCCAGGCCGAATATTAATCTTCCAGAAATGAAGTTGCCTTATCCTTATTCATCGCTTTTCTCAACCATGGCGGTGGATTATTTCTCAGGACCTCCTGGATTTTCTCCACAGTTTCCAGCAGACCCACCTCGGTATTGGTCTTCATGGGCTGAATTTTCAGTGCGACCAGCTTGGCTGCCGCCGGACCTCCGATCTGCATGGTATAAACAATGGCACAGTCAGCCAGCAACTTTGACCGTGCACCGATACGGTCCTCTTCGTCCGTACCATGTTCTCCAACAGTTATGGTTTCAAGATAGCTGGCCTCATCCGGACCCACTTCCCAGATGTAAAAACAATCCGCCTGGCCGAAATGCATATCAATCATCTCACCTGTTTTACTTGTAAATGCGATTTTCATAATGACTCCTTTAATCAGATTAATTATGGGCCAGTTTTTGCGCTTCCTTTGCATTGGCCTGAAACAGATTGGCAGTCTCGAAGAGCAGATTCATTGTTCCACGGTATCCGACCCAGACCTTCTGATGCGCCCCCAGCCTGTCAAATACCGGCAATCCGGCCCGCAAATGGGCACCTATTTTCAACTTGCCTGCTGCCTGGCGACCGTTACTGTTGGCTACGATCAGGTCAGCTCCAATTGCCGCTGTTTCCAGATCTTCCAGATCACCGACAAAAACATTTTCACTGGGCAGCCCATCCAGCCCACGTGTTCTGGTAGCACTGATGGCAGCCTGGATTTCGCAACCCATACCGGCCAGAAAGCCGGTCAAGCCTTTCAGATTGTCAGATTCAAGGGCCAGGGCGACCTTTTTGCAGCCAAATTGATAATGGCTATCCACCATGGCGTCCATCAACCTGCTTCTCCAGCGTTTATGTTTTTCAGGAATCGGCCGACCTGAAATAGCTGACAGGATTTCCATAAAACGATCTGTCTCGGCCAGGCCGGAAAGAGAGGTAAACCCGTAGACCGGCATGCCGAACTGCTCTTTATATTTCAGGCCGGCTTTTGCAAGAGAATCTCCAACATACAGTGTTGCTGCACTGCTGCCCGATCGGCATATATCTTCTACTGAAATCCCACCGGTTGACAGCGGCGAAACAACTTCATCGATATGTCCATCCATGGCGTTGGAGATATCCGGTATGGTCAGCACCTTTAATCCGAATGACTCAACAACCTCTTTCAGCTCATCCACATCAGCCGGTGTCAAATGTGCACCCGGCAGCAGGTTAACCTGATCAGCTATCGTCTTGCCACTAACCGGCAAAGTAGACACGATAGCCTCCACAGCAGCTGCATATCCCTCCTGCAGCGAACCGCAATAATCCGGGGTGGCAGCATGAATAATCGGAACCTCGGCGTACTCCGGGTTCTCCATCCTGAAATGTACTATGGCACTCTTGACATCATCACCCATGGTTTCGGTCAAGCCGGATGTCATGACACCAACAACGGCAGGATGAAACTTCTCGATGACCCGCTTAATCCCTTTTTTCAGATTCTCCCAACCACCGAAAATGGCGTTATCCTCACTCATGGCTGTGGAGTTCAGTGCAATCGACTCCTTGTAATGCCGTGAAAGCTGCAGTCGAATAAAAGTCGAGCACCCCTGGGCGCCATGCAACAGTCCGAGCATATTATCAATACCCAGGTAGGCCATGGTTGCACCCAGTGCGGGAGAGTTTTTCTGGGGATTGACAGTGGCACATTTGGTTGAAACCTTGACCCGTGAGGCGGCCAGATCCTCTGCCAGAAAACTGTCGGCATGCCCGGCACTGGCGGCAAGATCACCTGCCAACTGTTCATCCGTCTTTTCCCATGGTGCAGGAGCATTCAGCACTGGCCAGATCGGATTATTGACCGTCAGGTCCAGCTGTTTGGAAAAGGTAACCATCCCTTCGAAACCGGCGTATGGGTGAGAACGACCATGGTTGATATCAAGAAAAGGTGTCTTGGTTTTTAGAGCCAGAAACTTGGTCTTGCCACCGGCCACAATCAGGTCTGGCATCTTTTCGCGCATAACTGCAAGCAATCCGGCAGTGCTGGTATCTTCAATAATCTTTGCATCCTTGTGCATCAACCCTTTCATGCGATAAAAATCTTCCAGGGTTGAGTTCTGCGTACCGGCAGCCAGAATCTCCACACCCAGCTCCCGCAAGGCATTGACCATGGACCAGGTTTTTACTCCTCCCGTAAACAGGACTGCACGTTTGCCTTCCAGCCTTGCGCGATATGGCGCTATCCGCTGACGACATTTTTCTTCTTCCTCGGCCAAAAGCACCTCAACCCGATCCTGCATGACCCGTTTTTCCAGCCCATTAACAGCATTATCCAGTTCTCTGGCAATATTGCGCAATGCCTTGGCCGTATCGGTCATGCCGTAAAAGGATTCTTCCAGGTAGGTCATGCCGAAATTTTTCTGCATCTTTTTAGCCAGATTGGTCAAACTCTTGGAACAAATAATCACATTCAACTTGGCCCGATGGGCGTAGCGCAGCTCCTCAAACTTGGCATCCCCGCTGAAGCAGGAAAGCACCTGAATTCCCAATCGATCAAACAGCGGCAGCATGGCCCACAGGTCACCGGCGATATTGTATTCGCCGATCAGATTGATCGGGTATTCACCCAACACCTCAGGCTCGGCCGTATTGATGATATATTTGAACAAAATCTCGCCAGCCAGGCGGTTGCCTATATTTTTATCACCGATGAAACCGGGCGTATTAACCGGAATGATCGGCTTGTTAATCTTTTCCTGGGCAGCCCTGCAGACCGCATCCAGATCATCACCGGTCATGGCGGTTACACAGGTGGCATAGACAAAGATAGCCTTGGCCTCCGGGTAACGCATGCCCAGATCCAGAATCGCCTTGTAGAGCTTTTTCTCCCCGCCGAAAATAACGTCATTTTCCAGCATCTCGGTGGTAAAGCCTCGGCGATACAGCTGGGAATCACTGGAACGCGCACCCCTGTTATCCCAGGAATTACCGGCACAGGCGATCGGGCCATGCACCAGATGAATCACATCAGTAATCGGCATCAACACAACTCTGGCGCCATCATAGGCACAGGAACGCTCTGTCCCCTCGCCCGGCTCCGACTTTTTGCAGAACTTGGGCGCTCCCTTGTCATGGGTTTCACAATCGGTTACATCATAATAATCGGGCTTTGCCATACTCATCCTCATCTTTCAGCGGACGGTCTCGCTTGAATAAAGCACAAAGGCGCCATGTTTGCCTTCCATCCAAACAATGATCCAGCTGCACGAAGGAGGCACCCACCAGCTTTATTTGCTGGATGCTGCCAGGATCATTGGTTGTACGAAATTTAAACAGTGGCGCCTTTGCCAAACACATTCTGAAACTGGTTTGTATCTCTTGTTAGCATTTGCCATGCCAACTCGGCTAAACACATATAAAGTACTGATATAACACTATAATATTAGATTCACAACGACAGTCAGCACAAGCACATGCACAAATATTAAGCAAACATGACATCCGTATTAAAGAACCGGCACAATAGACAGCAAATGGAATCAAAGCTGATGATGAGAACTGACATTGCGCTCTTGCAAATGAGTAGTAGAATAAATAGACACAGCGAAACAGAATTTTACACCACCGCATCGCGCCATTTACTCGATAAATGGGGACTTTATGTGCTCAGCACCGTCCATATTCAAATGAAACCGGACACTCTCTCACTGGATCGCTTTACCATGGCCATCGCCTGGCTCCTTTCCCTGATAATTGCGGTCTTGGCCCCACTGGTTTTTTTTATAACATCCTACCAGAACCTGCTTAGTATCCTTGAAGGACGTGCACAACTGGCTGCAAGTTCAATTAACAGTATTATCAGCTCCAACCCCACATTATGGCAATTCGAAGAACTCAGACTGACTGAAATCCTTAACCAGCAACCTCATGACACAAAACCGGAACTTCGGCAGATTATTTTCAATAACGTGGACGTGATCGCCCAGAATAATCAGTCCATCCCTAAACCCTCAGCATCATTTTCAATGAATATCCATGATGCAGGTACGGTTGTCGGACAGATTAAGGTAACCAGGTCACTTAATCCTCTTCTGGCCAGAACACTTCTGATTACATTTTTTTCCATATCTGTTGCAGTAATATTCTTTTCAGTGTTCCGGGCAATTCCCATTCGTATCATCAAAAAAGCCTACCAATCGGTTGAGGACAGTGAAAAAAAATACCGCCTGCTTTATGAGACTATGACCGAAGGCATGGCCCTGCATAAAGTATCTTTTGATAAGAACGGTGCAGTTGTTTCGCTCACTGTTATTGATGCCAACCAAAGCTGTGCAGCCATGCTGAATTTGGAATTAGGCCAGATTACAGGCAAAAACAGCCTGGAACTTTTTGGAAGTACCCTGCTGGAATTCATTTCAGGGAAAATGCCGATTGACATTGACAGTGCAAGCCCTTTCGAACTGCAATTACCTGGCAGGCATAAAATTTACAATGTCCATGTCTTTTCACCGGACCAGGGCCTAATTGCCACACTGTTTGAGGACATAACTGACCGTAAAAAATCAGAGCAGAGATTCCATCGCATGGCCTACTTTGACACCTTGACCGGCCTCCCAAACAGGATCCTGTTTATGGACCGCCTGAACAAGGCCATCTCAATTGCTGACCGCGAAGACAAAAAACTGGCCGTACTTTTTCTAGACCTGGATCATTTTAAAGAGATCAACGACACCCTTGGCCATGATGCAGGCGATCAGTTGCTTGTAGAGATCACCAAACGCCTGAATCAGAATATTAGAACAAGCGACACAGTCTCCCGTTTTGGCGGGGATGAATTCGTATTTGTTATTACCAGCCTTGACGATCAACAGAATGTGACTTTTGTTGCCCAGAACCTGATCAACGCTATTCAGGCACCATTCCATATTTCGAGCAACGAGCTCAATGTAACCAGCAGTATCGGCATCGCCATTTTCCCTAATGACGGGGACACCGCCGAAATACTTATCAGAAACGCCGACCTGGCCATGTACCACTCCAAAGAAACCGGACGCAATACCTACAATTTTTACTCACCTTCCATGAATGAAAAAGCTACCCTGCATAGAAATATTGAAACTGGACTGCGTAATGCCCTGGCACAGGGTGAGCTGCTTCTGAAATTTCAGCCTGTCGTAAATGTGGACACAAATCAAA
Organism: Geobacterales bacterium; assembly: GCA_041737975.1. GTDB lineage: Bacteria > Desulfobacterota > Desulfuromonadia > Geobacterales > Pseudopelobacteraceae > JBGSQR01. The sequence goes on from JBGSQR010000011.1 coordinate 6,129, forward strand.
TCACTGCCGCAGAAGCTTTTGTCCATTGGAACCATCCCACACGGGGCCTGATACCACCGGCAGAGTTCATAACCCTGGCTGAAGAAACCGGCTTGATCATTCCAGTGGGTGAGTGGGTCCTGAATAATGTGTGCAGCACAATGAATGCCTGGAGCGAGGCCGGTCTTCCGCCGATCAGAGTCTCGATCAACATCTCCAACAGACAAATGGAACAACATAATTTTATGGAACTCATCAAACTGGCGCTAGCTAAAACCAATACAAATTCCTCTCAACTTGAAATAGAATTTACCGAAAGCTGCCTGGTGGATATCGACAATGAAACCATTACAGAGGTATTTAAATTGAGGAATTTCGGGGTAGCAATCACCATAGAAGACTTTGGCACCGGGTATTCATCAATCGGTTACATCCGTAACCTGCTGATTGACCACATCAAAATCGACAGACTTCTAATCAAGGACATAACCACCAACATACTTGATCAGGCCATAGTAGAAGCTGTTTTTGCCATGTCGAATAAGCTGGAGATTCAGATAATTGCCGAGGGTGTTGAAACTATTGAGCAGTTGAATTACCTGAAGATACTTGGCTGCAAGGAGATCCAGGGATATTATTTCTATCGTCCCATGTCTGCAGACGCACTTGAACTGTTGCTCAGACAGCAGGGGATGTCCAGCTGAAACATTAGATCTGCAGATTCATTGAACCTGAATAACATCTGAATCTTTTACCGGCCTGACCGGAGCTATTAAGTATTGAGGTAGGCAGAATGACAATCCATTCCTTCATCAAACAAATCTTAAGCACTTTCATCTTCCTTCTGGCTTTTCCAGTAATCTGCCTGGCTGGCGACATCATTCGCATCAACGGCTCCG
>JBGSQR010000266.1:0-7295 GCA_041737975.1 Geobacterales bacterium
CACAGAAATGTAGGGTATTGTTTTTTCACACGTTTAACAAACATTTCAGGAATATATAACGGATCATCTATGCTTTGAGCATGTCTAAAAGGTGACCCTGAAATATTGGATGCTTTTATTGCAGGCTGACTATTAACAAAATTACTGCAGCATAAACGTCTCATACTCCAGTTTATCCAGATCCCGATCCATCAGGAACAGACCTATCATGATCGTAATACAGAGCGATACGGCAAATCCGTAGCCGTAGAAAAACGGCCCCAGTGATATGGACAATATGCTGAGCAGAAAATTCAGCACCGTAAAGATTATCGTCAGCGATAGCGCCCTGCCACGTCGATCCAGATAAAAATAGATGTTGAGAATTCCCAGCAGAACAACCTGAAAACTGGTTGCAGCCACGTCAATATACAGCAGCGGCAGGTAAACATTTGACAGGCCGAGCATTTCCAGCACAAGCCTGCCTGTCAGCACAACAATTATGGTTGTTACTGCCTGAATCTTGATAATATCGTAAATACCCTCACGGGCCATGCGAACCATCTCATCCTTCATCTCCTGGATATAGGAGAGTGATCCACCTTCGCGCACCGCTTCGTAGTAACGGTCATAGTACTCGACAAAGTCGGTCTCCATACGCACCAGAAAGACCGCCATACCGGGCAGAATGGCCAGGTAGGCCAGAAAGATCGGGAAATCATAAATCTCGGAAGCATTTAGCGGGCCGATCACATTTGATCCGGTGTAGGGGTGGAACCAGAAAACAAATTTGTCGGCCCAGATTCCCAGGTTGTAGAACAGCCCGATAAAGACCAGTGAAAAATGTACCCGGCCCTTCCTGAAGAAATCAAACTCCAGCAGATCTCTCGAAGGATAGCCGCGATAAACCACCAACAGCATTCCCATCAACAGCACAAACTGACCGATCAGAAAGGCCAGCATCAGCCCTTCCAGCCGCCACATACGCAGGATCACAGCCAGGGCAAGGGCTGTGCCGTAACCAACGGCAAAGTTAATCAGAATCGCTTTGTAGGCCTTCAGACCGGACAGCAGAATCGCACCGATCCAAACACAGGAAAGCATTACAAAAGTTGTGGCAAACAGGCATCTGAATATCAGGGATGTTTCCGGAAACAGCACATAGGTCAGCGGGAAGGCAAATGAACCGCCAAAAACTGTAACCACAAACAAAAGGCCGTTAAGGTTGGGAAGCAGACGAAAATGCTCTTTCTCGAAAATCCGGTCGGCTGAATAGCGGGTGAACGCCAGCTGGACCAGGCCGGTGTAGATCAGTGAAAGGGCGATTAGATAGGTTATGCAGACCTGAAAATTGGAGACCAGCACAGCTGGAATAACCACCGGCACAGAAATCAGGCCGATAATAATTACGGCAAAAATAGAAAGAATCCATGGCCCGGAACTGATAATCCCGGCGTAGGCATAGGTCTGCAATAAGGAGAGGTAGGAATCCCGTTTTAGCAGTTTGCGTAGTTCAAAACCGATACCGGCCATTAGCTCAACCCCTTCCGGTAAAGCTCTCCGTAACTGTCGAACATGCGCTTTTGGGTATAGTAACGCTCTACTCTTGTAATGGCGGCCTGGCGGGCCTTTTGCCATTGAACCGGATTCTTCAGCAGCTTGATTGACTCGTCAGCCAGAGCCTGAGGATTGTTGATACCGATTACAGCACCGGCTGCACCAATCGCCTCGTCCTCTTCACCCATGCCCATGATCAGCTGACGGCAGGCACCCACATCCGTTGCAACCGACGGAAGACCTGCGGCAAAGCCCTCCAGAATCACCAGCGGCAACCCTTCACTTACGGAACTCAACACCAGCACACCTGTTTTGGGAAATATATCCATCGGGTTCTGAAACCCCATGAATGTAATCCGGTCACTCATGTCAAGACTTTCAACCAGGGCTTTACATTCCGATGCGTACTCTTCGTCCTCAGCCTCCGGTCCAATGATCCACCCCTGAATCTGCGGGATCTGATTGGCAATGATTCGCAGCGAGCGGATAAAGGTTTTAATGTCCTTGATCGGCACGACCCTGCCCAACAGTGTCAAGACCATGGGCGGCTGATCTGACTGTTGTTCCCGCAGTGGCGCATAGCGTGCAACATCGATTCCGTTTGGCACCACACGGGTACGCTCTGCCAAAGCGCCATCGCTGATTTCACGTTCTCTGGCTCCCTCGTAAAGCGATACAATCATCCCGGAAGCGTCATAACAGAGCCGCCCGATTGTTTCAAAAAAGCGAATCCAGAGATCGCGATAATAGCTGATCTCAGTCGGATCTTTTTGCAGTGCATTACGATTGTCCTGAATCCAGTCATTCTGAATGATATCAATGCGCCGTTCCTTGGTGTAAATGCCGTGTTCCGACAAAAGGAGAGGGCGTCCGGTCGTATAATGCAGCAATGAACCGAGGAAACCGGCATAACCGGTGGAAACCGTGTGATAGACACGGGCCGGGATCAGCTGACTGGCGATTTCCGCCATGGTCCAGATCGGGGCATGCATGTTTCTGGTTGTCCAAAAATAATCCACAAAAGAGGGGTCGCTGCAGCGCTGCTGGTATAGCTCGGTGATCAGGTCCCACGCCCTGGTTGAATACAGAAACTGGGCATGGTCAATCCCCTTTACCGGGTCCAGATAAAAATCAGGATCTTTGGCTGCATCCTCCATACTTGATGCTTTGGGATTTAAAAACCAGGCGTGCATCCTTTTCACCGTCTCAAAAGGAACGCTATTGCCTTCCATCTGCCTTATTTCCGGCTTTTGGCGCGGATCCTGAAGATAGTAGGTTTCCAGATGGACCAGGTTTTCCGGCAATTTGTACTTCAATTCGCCATAATCACTGCGACTGCTGCCGATAAAAACCGCACCGAAACTGTATTGGGGAAAGCCTCTAATCATCTGGTTTACCCAGCTGGAGACACCTCCGCTGACATAGGGAAAGGTACCTTCAAGTAACAGCATAATATCGACACGATCTGCTTTTGGAAAATTATCTGACATGTCATCCCATCCAGAATTTGGCTACCGGACCAATTCCGGGCTTATAGCGTAAAAGCGGGTCTGTTCTAAAAAAACTCTTCAATGTTTTAAAGTCCCGGCGCCGATAGGCAATTTCAGCCAGATAAGGAATAACGCGATCCCTGTGTGCACCATTTAGCAACCCTTTACTGATGAACTCCTCTGCCCTGGCAACATCTCCCTGACGAAGGTGAATTCTCCCCAGCAGAATCATCAGGGAGGGGTCTCTAGCACCATGATCATAAGCCTTTTGGGCGTAACCAATCGACTGCCCGATAAAAAACTCCGTCAGGTCATTATTTATCTCGTTAAACACCATCTCCCAATAGGAAAACGCCAGCTTGCGGTACAACTCCGTCCTTTTTTCTTCATTTTCTTCTGTTTTAAGTTTATTCAAGGCATCGGAAATGGCAGCACCGATAATCTTTTCCCGTTGGTCATACAGATTAAAGGCTAACAGGCGAATCTCATCATCACTGTCACTGGTTGCCATCTGCAGCAAACGACTGGAGTTATGCCCCTTGCTGGCACTGGCTGCCAATAGCGCCTGCAACCTGACAATTCTCGGCAATCCCTGGGTACGGAGACGCGACCAGGCCCCTCCTTCACCCATGCCGGCAGCCGTACCGCCTGATTCGTTCACGAAAGGTGGCAGCGATACCGTAAAAAACTCCGTACGCTCCCTGTTGCGCTGAAAACTGTTGAAATAGAGCAGCACAGCCAGCATGCCCACCAGACCGAAGACCGGTATAAAAAACAGGAAACCAAAAATCAGTAGAACCGCTATGCGGCGTCGCACATCAAAGCGCCTGGGGATGATTGCCGCGAACAGCAGAGATGCAATTACGGAAATGATCGCATGAAGAACTATCCAGGAGATAAGGGTAGTCGGCATGGTCATGGTTCGTCTGCCAATAGTTCAGCCAGCTGGTTGAGCGGTTCATCTGATGAAACAATAAAATAGTGATGGGACAGCCCGCCTTCACCGATCTGCAGGCCAAACTCCTTCCTGAACATCTCGTTCAGCCTGGCAACGTATCCTTCAACAGCAGCAGCCCCGGAAAAGGGCATCAACGTTACAAACTGAACTCCCCATCCCAGCTCACGCCTCCAGCCATGGTCAAGACCACGCTGCTGTCTTTCAAGCGCAATACAGATTGCATTGAGATGTTTGGTCGGCTTGACATTTACAACCACCAGAGTGCTATTTACCTCCAAATCACGGTGCAATCGTGCCATCTTGCCCAGTTCCGAAGCGAACATTGTCGGACAATCCGGGAATACGGCCAGCAGCCGGTATGCATCAGCTGCCGCCTCAGCATGGTCAGCGGCATATGCCAACAAAACACCCATAATCTGCAACGGCTCCCGTTGCAGAGACATGAACGGCATTTCACTTACCAGCAGGACGCCGCGCAAAACCCCGGAACTCGTGCGCAGTGGAGCAGCCACCAGATAGGGACTGCTTGCGTCCCGCTCAAGGCGGTTGGCGGACTGATAGGAGGTATTGCCTGATTCGATTACCGAACGGAGCAGAATATCTTTGGGGGCATACTCCGCACCACGGCCGCAGTCTGCAACCGGCGTTTCATGCATATGACCGTCTTTATCGATCAGATAGATTGCCGCGCTCTCCAGATTGCAGTATTGCACCAGAATCGAAATCAACGCCGCACAGGTTTCCTTGTCCAGATGGCCGCCATGGGTCGCCAGTATATTTCTCAGGTCAAACATGGCGTCTCTCAGAGTTACCGGACGACTGATCAGGTTCTGTTCCAGACGGTCATGGGACAACCTGACCATGAAATAGGCCCGTGACAACTGTTCAAAACGTTCACTGGCATGACGACTCAGCGAATCAGCCCGCCTCAGGCGCGCATTCCAGATCGTGCTGAACTGGCCGCAAATCAGCGTCACCATCACGCCACCCAGCATGAATGTGGTCGGAAATTCACCCTTGATCATCCCCTGGCGCTGAAAGACCAGACATAGAATAAAGATGGCCGCAACAGACACCATACCGGGCGAAAGCCCGTAACGCAGGGCAATCAATACGGGTGCCAGCCAGATCCATTGAAATTGGGATTGTATGAATAACGGATCTTCCTGATTAAAGAAGTAACCGATAGCCAGAATTACTCCCGTAAACAGAAATGTTTCCAGCCATTTTTCCAATCGTTCTATTTTAAAAAAATCCGGCATAGTTTTCACTTTTTGATCTGTCTGGAAGCATCTTCCGGCATGACACGAATCTCACCCAACAATTTGTCAAGGATCTGCTGCGCCACGGAACTGACCGCATCACGACTCCAGCCGCTCTTGCCTGCAGCACCGCTCCATACCACATTCCCCGACGGCAGCTCAATCAGCTGCAGAGTAAAACCGGCCACCGGCTCGCCATCCAGACCGACCTTATAGCGCCACTCATTAACAGCACCACTCAGGGCATAGCGCACCTTTTTCTGTTTCGCCCACTCCAGCGCCTCGCGCTGACGCTTTTCACCCCTGTCCAGGCCCAGATCCTCAGACTTTGTTTCTGTTACCGGCCGCTCCAGATTCTGGATACCACGCGCATGCAGCAGCGCAGCAACAATCGACTCGCCACGTTCTGCCGCATAGGGTGTCTCAGTGTTGTTCACAAACGGCAGCAGGGCCCAGCTGTCGTTAAAGGAAACTTCCGTACCACGTTGGTTCAGGGTAACGCAGCCGGTTACAGACAGTGTCGAAATCAGCAAAACAAGCAGTAGTAATCTTTTCATGGCATCTCCTCGATCAAACATAATATTCGTAAACGCTAAATTAGATTATGGAACCTGAAACTCTAAAACACCGAAATAAGCCACACTACCCAACAGATAGCGGTCAAAAGCCTCAATTGTATTTCCTGCACTGTCTCTGGCCGCCACCTTCATGTAATAGGTACCTGCTGCAGGCTTGGGTATCGAGACACTGACTCCGCTGTAGCCGGTTGTACTGAATATCGGACTGGTAAAGAGCGGATTATCTGCAACCTGTATGCTGTATGTTATTGGATCATTTTGAAAGTCTATTGATGCATCCCAAACCAGGTCAAGCTGGCTCCCGTTTACTGTTGCGCTTTGCCAGTAAGGCATGGGCGACTCCAGTGAAATCAGGAATTGCTCGTAATTAGTTTTAACGGTTGTCACAAGCCGGGCATATTCCAAAGCCCACTCATCCTCTTTTTCTGTTCCGGAAATGACCGGCAGAAAATCAAGATCTGGATTGCTGGTAATCAGCGGCTCCACAATCGCTTTGTAGCTATCCAGCTTTGCCTGTATTTTGGCGTTTGTCAAATAGGTGTTATAAATTTCCATTACTGCACGTTTCAGATCGGCCCTGTTTTGCGGGTCCTGTATAAATCTGCGGTGCAGGGGTATATCCCACCAGTTTCCAACACCCAGCTCCCCAGGTGCATAAAGATTGTTTTTCGCCTTGATGTCCGGCTGGTTTTCAAAGCCAAAGGAACCGTCATAATCCCAGGGTAAAAAGTAGAATTTAGCCGTTCCTTTTGGCTGATAAAGCGCGAAATTCTGATTTACCGTATCGCGATTGCCGGCCAGGATGTTGACCGCCAGCCAGACTATATAATTATTTCGGTCGAAATAGGTTTGAATTGTAGCATTCAGAGAAGTCGTTTCATCATTTACAGCATTTATCATTGCAATCAGATTCGTGTGATTCTTGTTATCATTTTCCAGTTCCAGGACCTCTTCAAACTCTGCCAGTTTTAATGGGTCAATAGTCCCGTTTGGCACTCAGATCAAGAGCGTGTGGGAGCGCTGAGCCAATGCAGACCAATGGCAGCATACAAGCGAAAAGCTCTCGGGCCTGGCCAACCCTGCTCTGGAAGCTCAATTCTTTTGGGCTGTCGGTGCCATTCCTTGCCTGCGTCGCTGTCCTTATCCTGGCTCCCCTGTTCGTGAGCGATGAATATATCCTGCGGCTGCTGGTGATCAGCCTGTATTTTGGCTGCCAGGCGATGACCTTCGACTTTACCGGCGGCTTTATCAACGCGGTGAACTTTGGCTATGCCGCTTTTGCTGGTCTGGGGGCTTACGCCGCGGCTCTGGTTGCCATCCACACTGGGCTGGGCGCTTGGGCCGGCTTGCTGGCGGGAGCGCTGCTCACCGGGCTGATCGGCTTCTTTACCGGCCTCCTGACCCTGCCGTTGCGCGGTATCTATGTTTCATTGATGTCCTGGTTTGTCGGTATGACCCTGATGGCTCTGGC